>NZ_VOYM01000130.1:0-4911 GCF_013420285.1 Acinetobacter sp. YH01019 | reverse complement strand
GTTGTTAAACTCGATAATGATCGGAAAAAATTTGAAGTATTCAATGAAGTAGAGACAACAAACAAGTTGATACAAAAAAAACCATAGTTTTTTTATGGTTTTTTAAATATCTTATAAAATATAAATCCTTATTTAAGTTTCCATGACCCAGTATTCCATGACTGGGCTTTTTTTTATTTCAAATAGTGTTTTAGTAAAAATCTATCAAATTTCGTATAACCGCCATTATGTTAAATGTATAACTTTATAAAGTGTTAATTTTAAAGTCTTCCAATGTTTTGCCTTTTTCTTCTAATAAATTATGAACAAACTCAGGCTCTAATTTCAGCATCAGTTCAATAGCATCATGGATTTTCCAAAATTGTAATTCAGGATGATCTATTATTTGGATTAAATGGTTTTTAATTAAAGGAATATATTCATCGTATTTTTCATCATCAATTAACCAAAATAAGCGACTAATATCAAATGGTTCTGTATTAGATATTTCTATAATCTTTTGTATAGGATGAAATATTTTTATTCTAGCCTGTTCACCAAATCCTAGATCAGCTTGGAATGCCCAATAACGAACAAAAGCTCTAAGTACATGCTGAAGTGTATCATCATAACCATGTAAACGATGATCTATATAACCAACTAATTTATTTTCATTTAATAAATTTACTAATGCATCAAAACCAGAGGATTGTCCCCAATTAGTCAGAAGTTTTGCTGCCTCAAATACAATATTTTCATCAGAAGAATTTAATAAATTTATGACTTGTTCTATACGATCTTCAGGAATATCTTCTGGATCTAAATCTGTTGCATCACATGCGTAATCTGCATGAGTAGGAACGTCATGCAGTAATACAGAAATTTCTTTATTCATTAAGCCACTCATTAATAATTATCTTAAGATTTTCTAAAATTAACATAATACACCTTATACGAAATACAACAGTTTTTTCCTTCAAGATCATTATATTAGAGATTGCCGCCTTGAATCATAGAGCAACAAGGCGGCAACTTTTCTATTTTTTATGTTCCACGCTTACTATTTGATCATTGTTCCACGGTTTTGATTAGATATTTTAATTATTAAACTTCTTCCAGTAATAGCCGAGCGAGTGTCTACGAGCGACCACCTGGCATTAAAATTTCGCCCCTGCCTTTTCCCTGATTACAAACTCCCCTTTGCTTCATAATGAAAGATACAGAGCATCCCGAATGGGTGCGAACTGTATTAGCCAAATTCTAGACGAGCGAAGCGAGCATAAAGACTACTGAGCGAAGCGAAGGCATAGTTTCTTTTTTTATTAAATCCTCAATTCATATTTGAAAAAAACAGCCCCTCAACCGAGCTAAAGCGAGGTTAAAACGTCCGAGCTTTAGCGAGGGCATAGGGCTGTTTTCATGCCTACTTAGGCTTTTATATATATTTTAAAGCTTTTAAATGCTTTTACGACCGCTAGAAACCTTTCTATTAAAGACTTCTAGCGGTTATAAAGGGACATTTAGTCGGTTATAAAGGGACATTTAGTCGGTTATAAAGGGACATTTAGTCGGTTATAAAGGGACATTTAGTCTCTATAAAGGGACATTATAGGTATTGACCCTTTAGTGACTTCAATTTACAATGTCCATATTATAAGTAACAATATAATCTGATTATGAAAAATGAGCTTGTTGTGAAGGATAATGCGTTAATCAATGCTAGTTATAATTTAGAAGTAACTGAACAACGTTTAATACTATTAGCAATTCTTAATGCAAGAGAAACAGGCAACGGTATTACAGCCGATAGTAAATTAGAAATACATGCGAAGGACTATGCTAGCCGTTTTGATATAAGCAATGATGGGGCCTATAAAGCATTAAAGAATGCTGTTTTAAACTTATTTGATCGACAATTTTCCTTTAAAGAACAAGATAAAAAAGGAAATATAGGCACAGTAAAATCAAGATGGGTAAGCCGTATTAAATACATTGATGATTCAGCCACATTAGAGATTACATTTGCGCCTGATGTTGTTCCATTAATTACAAGGCTTGAGCAGCATTTTACGAGCTATCAGCTTAAACAAGTTAGCCAACTTACCAGTAAATACGCTATACGTTTATATGAGCTTTTGATTGCATGGCGTGAAGTTGGAAAAACTCCAAAAATTGAGTTACACGATTTCAGAAGCAAAATTGGTATCGAAGACACTGAATACATAGCAATGAATGATTTTAAAAAACGTGTATTAGAACCAGCTATTAACCAAATTAATAAATATACAGATATTACGGCAACGTATGAACAGCATAAAAAAGGGCGATTAATTTCAGCATTTTCATTTATTTTTAAGCAAAAACACCAACCAAAGATTGAAAAGACAGTTGACCTAAAAAGGGATCCAAATACACCTGATTTCTTTATCCCTATGACAGATGCTCAACGACATTTATTTGCCAATAAAATGGCTAAATTGCCTGAATTGAGCGAGTATTCACGAGGAACTGAAAGCTATGAAGATTTTGCAATCCGTATTGCTGATATGCTTTTAGAACCTCCAAAATTTAGGATGTTCTATCCGCTACTGGAGCAACTTGGGTTTAAGTAACTATTTAAAATGGAGCTAAATAGCTCCCTTTTTTATTAATTTAGAACTGGCAAATCAAAAAGCTTTCTATCTCTATCTTCTGTTAAATACTCGTTGAGTTCAGCGAGTATTTTTTCTTTATTGGCTTCATTGGCATTCATTTTTTTAATCAAATAAGAACCAAGCAAAATTTTACGTCGAGTATCATCCTTCCTTTCCTGCTCTTTTTGCTTTGACCTTTCTCTAGCTTCGATAGCTTGTTTGCGAGCCTTTAACTGTTTCAGCTTTTCTAACTGGGCTTCGATTTTCTTTTCGAGAGTTTCAGCAGCTTTTGTCATGATTCAGATTTCGGGATATAGAAAACCACTCAAGCATAAGGCCCTATGAATTGAAATTCAAGCGGGCTATATGCTATCGTGTTTTTCATGAAATGCGCACTTACGACTTGGATTTCATCCAAGTCAAAGTTTGCGTAAGGGGATACCCCTTAACCCCAAAAAATTGCTACGCAATTTTTAAAAGCAAAAGCAAAACCATCACAAGGCTAAGGCATGGCAATTTATCACTGTACGACTAAGACCGTTAACCGAAGTTCGGGACGAACTGCGGTAGCATCTATGGCCTATCGTGCAGGAGAAAAATTGACAGATGAACGGACAGGGTTAACGCACGACTTCACGAGAAAAGAAGGTGTGGTGTATACAGAGATTCTTTCTAACTTGGATACTGAATTAGACCGAAGCAAAGTTTGGAATCTTGCGGAAAAATCAGAAAATCGGAAAGATGCCCGAACCGCACGTGAATGGGTGATTGCTCTACCGGACGAGCTGGATGAAGAACAGCGAAAAGAACTAGCAAGAGAGTTTGCCCAATCTTTAGTAGACCGTTATGGGGTGGTTGCAGATTTGGCGATTCATGCACCTAGCAAAGGTGGAGATGATAAAAACCATCATGCACATATCTTACTGACAACTCGCAAAGCAGAATTAGATACTGAAAATAAACTGGTCCTCACTCAAAAATCGGAAATTGAGTTAAGTAACACCAAAAGAAAAAGCTTAGGCATGGGAACAAGCCAGGAAGAAATTAAACAGATTCGAGCCACCTGGGCAAACTTAGCCAATCATGCTCTGGAATATGCAGGGTATCGGGAAAGAATCGACCACCGCAGTTATGCCGATCAAGGTAATCAGCTACAAGCCACTATCCATGAGGGTAGTAAGGTCACGCAGATGCGCAGGAAAGGCATAGATACTGAGATTAGTCGTTTCAACGACACGATCAAACAGCAGAACAGCCAACAGCTCCAAAACAAACAACAGCATAAAGAAAAAACCTTAGAACAAGGGTTCAACCGTGTTGAGCAAGGCTTTGAGCAATGGAAGAAAGATCAGGAAGCTAAACGCCTAGAACTGGAACATAAAAAGCAGTTAAAGCTACAGCAAGAACAAGCGATGAAGCTGAAACAACGCAAAAGCATGAATAGAAATGGGCCTTCCCTATGAGCAATCAAAACGATTTAGACGACCAGTTATATATTTTATTGGCATCCATGAAGGAATACAGGGAAGCCATAGCAGATGATAACAAGCGATTAGAGACGTTTTACAATAAGGTAGCTAGTGGGGTGCTAGAACAAAGCAAAAAGACCCTAAATAACGCAAATCAGGAAGCTACACGTGCCCTTCAAGGTCGTATTCAGGAGTTAGATAAAGCCACCGATAAATTGAACTACAAATTTATTGCCTTGTTGTGTGCAATTTTCCTTAGTCTGGTATTAGTTTTCCTGTCTTTTATATTTTTATTTATTCCAAGTTTTGATGAGATCAAGCAGCGTCGTGCTGAAGCAGCTTGGCTAGATCAAAGCTATAAACTCGATATTAGAAACTGTAATGGTAAATCCTGTGTCCGAGTTATGAAAAATGACTGTCACGGAACGAATAAGGATTACTGTGTTATTGATCCTAAATAAATACTGGCAAGTACTTTGCTCGGTTCTTTTCTTAATCTTATTGCTACCGAATATCGCAAAGTGGCTCGACTTTGAGATATGGCAATAGCCATGTCTCAAAGTATCGAGCTTTACTTTTCATTCTTTATGTCCTATCTATTTGCTATAGGGAAGCATACTTTATAGCACTTATAGTGGAATTAATAATGAGAAGGTATTTGATTTTCCTAGCTTTTATAATAATGATTTTTATTTTAGCTCTCGTTGTTAAACTCGATAATGATCGGAAAAAATTTGAAGTATTCAATGAAGTAGAGACAACAAACAAGTTGATACAAAAAAAACCATAGTTTTTTTATGGTTTTTTAAATATCTTATAAAATATAAATC
>NZ_VOYM01000129.1:0-4953 GCF_013420285.1 Acinetobacter sp. YH01019 | reverse complement strand
CCTATTTAAGTGATGTGCTGAAAAGGTTGCCGACACATAAAGTGACTCAGATTGAAGAATTGCTACCACACCGCTGGAAACCTGAACCGAATTAAAAAATAGGCATGGGGTTCAGCGGACGCTTACGCTTGACGCAAAAACTTATATTGTGAATCTAATGTCATAATAATAAGTATGTGGGGATTTTTTATAGGCGCATGCTAGCACAGTCTTGCACTAAAATAAGTCATATCAATATTTTGCAATAAAAAACCTAGCCGAGGCTAGGTTTTGAATACTGAGAAAGATTTAGTGATTAAACATCGAGTCGTGTGCTTGCGCTAAAGCCCCGAGTTCTTCTTTGGTCAGATTAGGGAAAATTTTATCAATAGCAATATGGATGGCTTTAATCACAGCTGAAGAACCAATATCTGCTGCTTTACGTTTAATCATGCCAAGATCTAAGGTCTTATTAAAGTCATTCATAAAATGGCGGACTGCTGCTTCGGCAAACTGTTTATAAAGTTCTGCGAAGGCAGCTTTATTTACATCAGTGCCTGCTTTGATTTCAGCATAGCTATTTTTGAGGTTAGTGATTAGCCCTGCATCGAGAGTAAGGCCAACGCGATGTGTGCCTGAACTATCTTTAAACAAACTTTTCTCAGAAAAATCGATGGATTGTTTTACCACATCGTTAGGTGACTTACCTAGGAGTTGTTTAAGTAAAACAGCAACTGTAGATTTCACATAGCCTGCAAGTTTTTCCGCTGTATCGCGTTTGTCGCTTGCAGGGAAAAGATGTACAGGTGCTAAAATCGTTGCACCAATGATTTCATCATTGATCAGCAATGCAGTTTTATCACGCAAAGGATAAAGGGGTTCACTTGAATTTTTTTTCTCGTGACCAGTCTGAATACTGCTTAAAAGTTCATCTGAAGGAATAAAACCAAAAAATGGCATCGCTAACCTCAATTTTTTTATTGTCGCGCCAATCGAATTGGGCGAGGCATCCATGTTAAATCCGATACACGACAAGGGTTGATGTCCAATCCACCACGGCGTGTATAGGTTGCATAAACCATCAGCTTACTTGGTTTAAGATTTTGCCAAATATCGGCAAACATTTGTTCCACACATTGTTCATGGAAACCATTATGCTGACGGTAAGAAATAATATAAGCCAAAATACTACGATAACAAGGCTTGCTTCCTTTATACCTTATAAATACCGTACCCCAATCAGGTTGACCCGTGACTGGACAGTTACTTCTTAATAAATGTGAATAAAACTGAACTTCAACTTCTTCATTGTTATTTTCATCTAATGCCAATAAGTTGGCGTTTGGATGATTTTCCAGTTTTGTTGGCTCTAAGTCATCAATACAGATACCTTCAGGCTTAGAAATTTCCACATCATCGACATGAAAAAGATCAATAGTCACGGGTGCATTGGCAGCAACAGATAAATCTTTTTCAACTGTTGCTTTGAAAGCATCACGTGATTCAAATTGAGTAAAGTTCATACTATTAAAGTAGAGCTTTAGTGATTTGGATTCGATTAAATTGTCTGAACTGGCTGGTAGTGTTAAACGACCAATTGCTACTTGTGGTACACCAGAAGCATTTAGCCATGAAATTTCAAAAACATGCCACCAGTCTTTACCTTGGCAAATGCCTTCCACATGGGCATATTGTTCACGTGCCGTAGCACGTGCGATAGGGAACAGAATATCGGGCTGATATGCTGTTGGGTAATTGGTGTCTTTACCTAAAAGGGATTGTTCTACACTCATTATTCACGCATTCCTGAACCACGAGAAAGTAAATGATATGCTACGCCATAGAGTACAACGCAGCATGCAGTAATAACTGCCAGTGAAATGCCTACATTGACATCGCTATGGCCTAAAATACCGTAGCGGAATGCATTCACCATATACACGACAGGGTTGATTAAAGAGAGATTTTGCCAAAATGGACTCAATGACGAGATGGCATAGAAAACACCGCCTAAATAGGTTAGCGGTGTCAGGACGAAAGTCGGGATAATCGAAATATCGTCAAAAGATTTTGCATAGACAGCATTAATAAAGCCGCCAAGCGAAAATAATAAAGAAGTAATCAGAACTGTATATATAGTCACGAAAATATTGGTGATATGTAATTCAGTAAAAAATAAACTCATGGCAGTCACAATAATGCCGACCAATACACCACGACAAACGCCACCAATCACATAACCCCAAAGTACCATGTGTAGTGGTACGGGACTCATAATCAGTTCTTCAATGCTTTTTTGGAATTTTGCACTAAAGAAACTAGATGATACGTTGGCATAACTGTTGGTAATGACCGCCATCATAATCAAACCGGGCACAATAAATTGCATATAGGTGAAACCACCCATTTGACCAATACGTGAACCGACTAGATTACCAAAAATCACAAAGTACAAACTCATGGTGATGGCAGGCGGTAATAGCGTTTGTGGCCAGATTCGCATAAAGCGACGGATTTCTTTATAAACCAGTGTATAGAGGGCAATACAAAGTTGATTAAAATTCATTGTGCTGCACCTTCAAGATTTTTTTCCACCATACGAATAAATAATTCTTCAAGACGGTTCGATTTATTACGCATACTGCGTACTTGAATACCTTGAGATTCCATGAGTTGGAACAAATCATTCATGGTGTGGGCTTTATCCATGGTCACTTCTAAGGTTACAGGGTCAACCAAATTAAAACGTACACCAATAATGTCAATGTTGAGCGGTTGAATAGGCTCGGCCAAATCGAAGATAAAAGTCTCTTCATTTAATTGGCTTAAGAAACCTTTCATGGTTGTATCTTCTTTAATGACACCACGGTCAATAATCGCAATTCGACGACAGAGCATTTCTGCTTCTTCTAAATAATGTGTCGTTAAAATAATAGATGTACCTTTGTCATTCATTTCAGTGAGGAAGTCCCACATAGAACGACGCAGTTCAATATCAACACCCGCTGTTGGCTCGTCCAAAATTAGAAGTTTCGGCTCATGCATCATGGCGCGCGCAATCATCAAACGGCGTTTCATCCCACCAGATAGCATGCGTGCTTGTGTACTGCGTTTTTCCCACAACCCTAGCTTTTCTAAATATTCTTCAGCACGCTTTTCTGCTAATTTTTTGGGAATGCCGTAATAACCAGCTTGAGTAACCAAAATATCAAAGGTCTTTTCAAACTGACCGAAGTTAAATTCTTGTGGTACGACACCTAAACATTGTTTGGCATGTGATGGATGAGTATCCAAATTGTGCCCAAAAATTTCGACAGTACCTGAAGTTTTACGCGTAAGAGAACTGATAATACTAATCGTGGTCGATTTACCTGCGCCATTTGGGCCTAAAAGTGCATAAAACTCACCTTCAGGTACAGTTAAATCAATACCTTTGAGTGCCTGAAACCCATTTTTATAGGTTTTTGACAACTGCGTTAACGTCAGTGCATCAGTCATAAATATCTCACGCTGTGAATAGTCTGAGTATTGTGCGATATCGGGCTGAATAAACCAAGTAAATCGTATGGAATTCTGCATTGCATAAACAGGATGCTGTACAAAGCTTAGGCAGAAAAGTGACTGACTTATATATAGTTGCTTTACCTTATAGTTTTTTTTGTTATGATGTGCCCACTCCAATGAAGCGCTCATAGCTCAACTGGATAGAGTACAGGTCTCCGAAGCCTGTGGCGTGGGTTCGAGTCCCGCTGAGCGCACCATTTTTAGTTCTTTTCGTTTTTATTCTCAAAACCTTCACATTTAATTTATTTGAAAAAAAATTGCATCTTGTACCTGTGTGAGTCATAAGTGACTCTACGACTTTTATGTAATTTGAAATAATTAATTAAAGATACGCAGCGATCATGCTGACATGTGTTCAGTTCGACTGATTGAAAGAAAATTTATAAGCTATTTTAAAATATTGATTTATATTAAAAATAAAAGAATGGTCAGCTCATGTATTGCTGTGAGTTATATTATTCTTGAACCCTAGAGCTTATTCAGTCTTAGGGCATTGAAACCAGCAAAACCGATGTTTCAATCGATTTTGCATTCCTTTGGTTATGCTTGTAATTAGTCATGCTATAGATGAATTTAGTCGATATCATCATCCATCGCATTGCTGTAAAATTTCTCGCCCAGTTTAATCCGGTCACGGCCATTCTTCATGCGCCAACGGTTGGTATCGCGTAGAGAATACACACAACCGCAATATTCCTGCTGATAGAACTCCTCATTTTTGCTGATTTCCAGCATGCGTACCGCGCCGCCATTTTTACGCCAGTTATAATCCCAATAGCTGATGCCGTCATAATGCGATGCAGAGCGGTGACCGCAGTCATTAATCTGCTTCATATTTTTCCAGCGTGAAATGCCCAGTGAACTGCTGATTAGGCTAAAACCATGTTCGGCTGCATACAATGCTGCGCGTTCAAAACGCATATCAAAACACATGGTACAGCGAATACCTTTTTCTGGTTCATTTTCCATGCCTTTGGCGCGAGCAAACCAGTTATCCGTATCATAATCGGCATCAATAAACCGAATATTGTGTTTTTCGGCAAAGCGTATATTTTCCTCTTTGCGAATTAAATATTCTTTTACCGGATGAATATTGGGATTGTAAAAGAAGATAGAAAAATCAATGCCTGACTCAATCAGCGTTTCCATGACTTCACCTGAGCACGGTGCACAGCAAGAATGTAGCAATAATTTTTCGTGACCATCAGGCAGTGCTAGTTTTTGGCGTTCAAGCTTAGACATAAATAAAAGGTGTATAGGTATAAAAGCCTAGTTTAATTTTGGGTGGTGTTTCAAAAAGTATGCTGAAAAAAAGCAGGTTGGATTTTGATAAAATAGAGAAATGCGAATAACTCTAGAAATCAAGTGTCCAGCCTGCCTAAGTGACAGTATAAAGAAAAATGGCACAAA
>NZ_VOYM01000128.1:0-5155 GCF_013420285.1 Acinetobacter sp. YH01019 | reverse complement strand
CCACTTTAGATATTTGTTTAAGATGAGATGTAACTCATTGAAATGTGTCATCATATTCGTCGTCAGAAAACAAGTATTATGCCATTATTTCAATGAGTTATCTTTTTTTGTCGTGTACAAAGAAAAACTTTATTAGTTTTATTATCAAAAGTAGAAGCCTGAATCATATTACCTTCTTCATCAATTTGCCAACTTCGACCTTTATCAAAACTAACCGCTGCTATATCTCTTTGATAAGGGTAGTTATTTGAATTTTTAAAACCTGAACTGTATAAAACTCGATTCTGACCCATATATAATTTACTCAACTGTAATGCATTTCCAATTTTTACTTTTTCAAGCCATTGATATTTATTTTGTTCATTTGGTGCGGCAACTAAAAAGGTAGTTTCAGTATCTACATGACCATAGGTTTTTTTCTCAAAATCATAAACCATCCCTAAAACGTAAAGTTTTTCCCCTTCACTATTAATATCCACAATATCTGATTTTGGTAGAGTGAGGATAGGTGAATATTGATCTATACGATTGTCTTTGGGATCATCACTCCACGGAAACTTATAAACCACACTTTGATATTGGCCTTGATGATCGAATAAATTAGAAAAATAAAAATCTTTGGTTTTCTCATCAAAATGATAGGAGTTAAAAAACTCATCCATTCTAAATTCATATTTCATCGCATTTAATTGGTCAACAATTTGCTTTGGCATATGGATTTGTATCCATGTTTTTCCTGCATCAGAGGTACGCCACAACGTCTTTTGCTCACCTATGGCATATCCATATACACCAGTTTCATCGAAAAGTACTTGTTTAACTTGTCTAAATGGCGGCCAACTTTTAAGTTGAGTAAAAGTTTCTCCACCATCTATCGATTTAAATATTTTATAACGTCGTGCTTTTCTAATTTGATCTTGTTCAGGAATCGTATCGACGAGTACATAATCTAAAAAATAGGTATTAATATAAATCGTGTTAAGATCAGCTGATTGCCACCATTGTCCAGTCTGAGCTGGTTCTTTAAATACTAATTTGTCTGGCTTTCCTTTTCCCCCTGATAACACCTCAACGGTCATACGGTTTAAAACTTGACTATTGTCTCTCATCCATTCTTCTTTATACTTTGAATCTATAAATTCACCTTTCTCATTTAAGATATCAACAAACTCAATTTTTTCTTGATTGATATAAAATAACAATGCTTTGTCTTTGTTTGCGTTAATCGCTAAGATCCCGCCATTAAAATTATTTTTAGCAAACTCAAATTCAGTTGCCCACATTAGACTGCATCCTGTAAAGAAAAAAAGACTGAGGAGAAAGATAAAGTACTTATTTTTGATCATGGCTTAATCCACAAAAATTGATCGTATGCGTTTTATGGTGTTATCAAATAAGAATTTAGCCGTTCCACCTATAAAGGGATAAACCACTTCTGCTACCTGTACCGCTTGATCCCATGTTTCAAAATCCATCCATTCTTGAAGATTCGGCTCAGCAATAATACGAAGTAAATCAGTAAACGGAATTTCTTGAATGCCACCATCTATATATGCTGGAACATGCGAATTAAATGCAAAAGTTTTAAAGTCTTTATCACTAAGTTCAACGGTTTGCTTTTTAAAAGTCATGTTCTGACTGGCTTTCGGTGCTAACTTACAAGGCAATTTAATCACATCGCCTTTATTATTTTGATCTAAACCAAGATCCATATATTTTTGTAAATATTTTCTGGCATTGACTAACCATCTTTTCCCCTCAGGGCTTTTCATACTTGGGAGTAAATAAGCACCAAAACGTGAACAGTAATAGTATCCATACGCACGATAATAAGTAGGCGGCAGATGCCCGCAAGTGGCTGTATGACGCTTCATAAAGTCAGCGTAACGTGACCAGTTTGGATCAGACCCATCTAATTTAAGCAAAGATTCTCTATTTTTGATGACCTTTAATGCAACCTCTAAAGCGAGTTGCCAACGTTCTTGTGTTTTTGTAACATCGATTAATACATCTGCATGATTTAAGAAATATCGGATATTAATTCCATTTTTATTAACGGTTTCGCCTTTTTTTATAGGATCATCTTTATAAGGAACATAGTAATAACCACAATTTCCATAAACATGGTCTAGTGCCATATTCACAACAGTATTGCATTTTTCTTGTGGATTCACATAGACCTTAGCAACACTATTATTTCCAACTGGTGTCAAACTTTGATTTATACTTTTCTTTTGTTCAGACATCTCATTTCCAGAACTAATTATGATCGTCAATAAATTCAATAGAGTTTATTTTTAACTGTTTAGAAGACAAAGCTGTCTCTGTGTAACCCTTGTCGTCAGTAGTCCCCTCTAACTCACTGCCATCACTTAACGTTAAGAGATATTTAGTATTTTTAACTGCAATATTTTTTACTTCATCAAATACCTTAACTTTTAGATCATAGAGCTGATTTCCTATAATACTTTTATCCACCGATTCGCCAGATTTAAAAGCATGCTGTCCAGCTTTAGACTCATTAATACCACTAGTTTTAGAATAAATTCCTGTATCTTTTATACTGATTTGAGAGCTCCCACCCGTAATCACGACTTCTGTCGGACTTGTAATGTAAACCTTTCCTTCTGTCGATTTAATTGTTAAGTCTTTTCTCGAAATAATATCTAAAGCATTAGAAATTGATTTAATTAAAATTTTACCCACACCTGTGATTAAACTTGCATCTTCTCTTGCTGCAAAGAGACTAATTTTTTTACTCGCTTGAGCAATTAGGCTATTTTGAGTAGAAATATTGATGCTTTCACCTGCACTATGAACCATAAAGCCTTTCGCCACAGTATGGATATTTTCTTCACTATTTATTCCTATACTCTTTGGTGAAGCTAGAACCATCACAGCCGATTTGAATGCATTCGCTTTTTCTAAATCTTCAGTTGAAAGCTGTTCAATAAATTCTTGGAACTTGCTTAAAATTTCTAGCGATGTACTTTCCAACTCTACAGCCGTCTTATTCAATGCTGTTGCTTGGTTCAAGCTCTCTAAAAACTGCTCTTGAGTCATTTTTAGCTGTAGATGATCTTTAGATGCTTTAATTTGCTGATAAGTACTTAGTAGTAAACCTTGTCCAGCTCGTACTGCCCCCCATTGATCGGTCCGCAGCTCAAAACCTTCACCCCGATCTTTACTTTCTGCTTTATTTTTTGGATGACTGAGCTTACCGAGGTTCAGTTGGCTCGCACCATGACTACTTTGCAGCTGGGTACTAATTTGCCCCGTGGTGTCATCAAAGCGTAATTGACCAAAACCCTCTCCCGCCACTTCTTTGGAACGAATTCCCGCGAGTTTTTTGGTATCGGGTAATTGTCCTTTATTGTCAAATTTAGTGGGACTACGCTGCGCTTCGTGAATACGCCCCACGACAAATGGTCGGTCAATGTTGCCATCAAAGAAATCAACGACGACTATTTCACCAATTCGAGGTAAGAAGCGTGCGCCATAACCTTCGCCGGCCCAAGGCGTCAGTACATCAACCCAAGCCGAGTCTGTGTCATTATTGTTCGCACCTGCACCGCCATCATGACTATGATCATCAGAACGGGTAAACAGGAAACGGACTTTAATCCGTCCCCACTCATCGACATGGATTTCTTCACCGGCAGGACCCACAACTTTGGCACGCTGTGGATGTGTTACTGGTCGATGTGTAAGTGGATTAAATTCAGGGACGGTCGTTATATTTCGACGTTGTAAAGCCAAGGTATTGGCTTGGCGTTCATCCGCATCGCTTTGTTTGACTTGCCACTGACTTTGATGGATTAACTGTGTAACTTGATCGGTTAAGTCTTTGGGTAAATTATTTTGATTATAAAAAGACTTGGATAAAATCAAAAATTCTTGATCTGCACCACGATGCTGGTCAATCTCTGGATGCTCATCCAATTTGAACCAATAACCAACTTGCGTATCACGTACGGTACTTTTGGCAATAAATTGTTTGGCTTGAGCTGCATAATAATCACTAAAATTTTGATTGAGACGTTCAACTTGAGCACTATTAGAGGCAGTTGCAGCATCTTCACCATTCAGATCTTGCATCCATGCAGGGCTCACATGCCATGCCTGCTCTAAGCTTAAGCTCGCATTATCTTGATTTTGACTATGTAGGTGCTTGCTTTGTACTGCACCACCACCCTCGTCCTGTTCAAGCACATCCGCTTGCCACCGCTGCACATGTACCGACGTCGGTTGCAGACTGCGCTGACCGATAAAACTGGTCATACTGTCATTTTTTTCAGTCGCACTACTGCGATGAAAACGGATATTACGTCGCTCCAAAGCTTGATATTGGCTATTTTCATCAATCAAACGTAGTTTTTGAGCTGCTATGGGTGTCGCAGACGATGTTACAAAAGATTGAGCTTCATCAACCAACCAATGAATGCCTTCACTGCGTAGTAAACGGGTAATAAAATCATAGTCGGTTTCATTACTTTGCATCATGAATGGTCGAACGTCATACTCTTTTTTTAAGCCACTTAAGTCCAAACTTAAGCTCGCTGCAAAAAGTGGGCTCTTTTTTTGCCATTCCTTAAAAATAATCTCGACCACATCTTTGACCGATTTATTCATAAACACACGGCTATTACGACGCTTATACCACAATGCCGTTGCATCTTCTAAGGTCAACTTATATAGCGTTAATGCACCATCACTTTGGCCTTGAAATGCTTCTGTAATGATCCCGGTAATACGGAAAAGTTGTCCAGCATCGGTCACCTGATCGATTGCGACTTGTGTACCAATAAATTGTTTCAGTTCGAGCGTGGCAGAAGTTGAGAGACAGATGAGCTGAACATTCAAACCTTCACTTAAGGCATGTTCCCCATCAATACGTTGCAAGAATACTTGTTCATTCAGCGTGGTATTGGAAAATTGAATATGCAAGGCACGTTTTTGTGGACTAATGCCCAATTTTTCAAGTGCAGAATAAATATTGTTCAGCATGTTTATTATCAAAAATCGATTTTTTATCACTTGGAGCGTAAAACCTCGTGGTTCAGCACGAGGATATAAGCGACTGGCGTAAGCCATACGACATGGAATGTCGTATTAAATATCTTTGTTGTTCATTACTTAAAATATTATTGTTAAA
>NZ_VOYM01000127.1:0-1976 GCF_013420285.1 Acinetobacter sp. YH01019 | reverse complement strand
GACAGCGTACCTTCTCCCGAAGTTACGGTACCATTTTGCCTAGTTCCTTCAGCAGAGTTCTCTCAAGCGCTTTGGTCTACTCGACCTGACCACCTGTGTCGGTTTCGGGTACGATTCCTGTGTAACTGAAGCTTAGAGACTTTTCCTGGAAGCATAGTATCAGCCACTTCACTGTACAAGTACAGCTTGCTATCAGATCTCAGCATAGAGTACCCCGGATTTGCCTAAGATACATGCCTACATCCTTTCACCTGGACAACCAACGCCAGGCTGACTTAACTTACTCCGTCCTCTCATCGCATTACACAGAAGTATTGGAATATTAACCAATTTCCCATCGACTACGCCTCTCGGCCTCGCCTTAGGGGTCGACTCACCCAGCCCCGATTAACGTTGGACTGGAACCCTTGGTCTTTCAGCGAACGAGTTTTTCACTCGTTTTGTCGTTACTCACGTCAGCATTCGCACTTCTGATACCTCCAGCAGACTTCTCAATCCACCTTCATCGGCTTACAGAACGCTCCCCTACCACGTACACATAAGTGTACATCCGCAGCTTCGGCATATAGTTTTAGCCCCGTTACATCTTCCGCGCAGGCCGACTCGACTAGTGAGCTATTACGCTTTCTTTAAAGGGTGGCTGCTTCTAAGCCAACCTCCTAGCTGTCTATGCCTTCCCACATCGTTTCCCACTTAACTATAATTTTGGGGCCTTAGCTGGCGGTCTGGATTGTTTTCCTCTTGACTACGGACGTTAGCACCCGCAGTCTGTCTCCCGGATAGTACTCATTGGTATTCGGAGTTTGCATCGGTTTGGTAAGTCGGGATGACCCCCTAGCCGAAACAGTGCTCTACCCCCAATGGTATTCGTCCGAGGCGCTACCTAAATAGCTTTCGGGGAGAACCAGCTATCACCGAGTTTGATTAGCCTTTCACCCCTATCCACAAGTCATCCCCTGGCTTTTCAACGACAGTGGGTTCGGTCCTCCAGTTAGTGTTACCCAACCTTCAACCTGCTCATGGATAGATCACCCGGTTTCGGGTCTACACCCAGCAACTAAACGCCCTATTAAGACTCGATTTCTCTACGGCTCCCCTATGCGGTTAACCTTGCTACTGAATGTAAGTCGCTGACCCATTATACAAAAGGTACGCAGTCACCGAACAAGTCGGCTCCCACTGCTTGTATGCATGCGGTTTCAGGATCTATTTCACTCCCCTCACAGGGGTTCTTTTCGCCTTTCCCTCACGGTACTGGTTCACTATCGGTCAGTCAGGAGTATTTAGCCTTGGAGGATGGTCCCCCCATATTCAGACAAGGTTTCACGTGCCTCGCCCTACTCGACATCATCATATAAGCCCTTTCGTGTACAGGACTATCACCTACTATGGTTGCACTTCCCAGAGCATTCCACTAAAGCTTATATGACTTAATGGGCTTTTCCCCGTTCGCTCGCCGCTACTGAGGGAATCTCAATTGATTTCTTTTCCTAAGGGTACTGAGATGTTTCACTTCCCCTCGTTTGCCTCATAAACCTATGTATTCAGTTTATGATACCCGCCTTATAGCGGGTGGGTTTCCCCATTCAGAAATCTCCGGATCACAGGATATTTGCCGCCTCCCCGGAGCTTATCGCAGGCTATTACGTCTTTCATCGCCTCTGACTGCCAAGGCATCCACCACATGCACTTAATTACTTGACTATACAACCCCAAACAGTCGTTAATCCCTACAAGTAGGATTAGCAACAGATCAACTAACAAGTTAGTCAATCATACAGTTGGCGTCTGTGCACTTAAGCACTGTACAGCTTCAATTAGATTCATATACCAAAACGCTTGATTCAGTTAATCGCTAGTAACTCATTCTTTCTTTCGATTGAATGAGTATGAACAATTTATTTCAACTCAAATATATTCTGTTAATGATTTTTCTAGCCTTCGTCAGGTCTAGAAACTGTGATAAATCACAGAGG
>NZ_VOYM01000126.1:0-5534 GCF_013420285.1 Acinetobacter sp. YH01019 | reverse complement strand
AGAATTAAAGCGTGCCAATGAAATTCTACGTAAAGCAGCCGCTTTTTTCGCCCAGGCGGAGCTCGACCGCCCACACAAATAATGGTGGATTTCATCCATAACAATAAAGACTTATATGGTGTTGATGCGATTTGTAGGATTTTACCGATCGCAGCCTCAACCTATTACCGAACTTTAGATCTCGCTGACAATCCAGAACATCGAGCGAAACGAGATCTACATGATGAGCATCATGCTGAACAAATTAAACGAATTTGGAAGGAAAGTTTAGGTCGATATGGTGTACGTAAAGTCTGGCAAAAATTAAAACGTGAGGGTTATGTTATTGCACGTTGTACAGTTGCTCGATTGATGCAAAAGCTAGGTATACAAGGTGTTTGGCGAGGTAAGAATAAACAAACCACCCGTAACCGAGATGACCAAAAACGGGCAGATGATTTAGTGAAACGTAATTTTAATGCTGATCATCCAAACCAACTATGGGTGGGTGACTTTACCTACATTCAAACTCATTCAGGTTGGGTATATACCGCATTTGTTATTGATGTGTTCTCACGAGCAATTGTTGGATGGAAAGTATCTACACGGATGAATACAGATATGGTGCTCGATGCACTTGAGCAAGCATTGCACGATCGAGGCATGCCAAAGAATGTGATTCATCATTCCGACAGGGGTGTGCAATATCTTTCGATTCGCTATACCAATCGTTTAGAAGCAGCAAATTTACGAGCATCAGTCGGTACAACGGGTGATTCATACGATAATGCTCTGGCTGAAACGGTGAATGGCTTATACAAAACAGAGGTGATTGAATATTTAAAAGCAGATTGGCAAGGTTTAGCAGATGTACAACTTGCGACACTAAACTGGGTAGATTGGTTCAATAAAAAGCGTGTACACAGTGCACTGGGTTATGTATCGCCTTTTGAGTTTGAAGCAATGTACTATGATAAGATTAACCCGTTAGGTCAGGTGGCTTAACTTAAATAAAAAAGTCTCCGACAAACCCGGTACGGTTCATTCTTCTACTTTTGATAAGTTCTGATTTTCTTTAAGCGGCTTGGTATGAATTGCTGTTTTCTTTTTTTTGAAGCTCGGCAACCTTGATTTGATATCTAGAAAGTTCCTGCTCTTTACGGCTAATTTCAGAATTAACTGTTTATTTGAATTCTATTGAAGATAATAAACTAGTTTAGCTAAAGGGAAACATCAAGAAAGGCCATCCTAAATTTTTTACAATGGACTGAATAAGGCTTATTTAAAACTGACTAAAGAAAAAGGGGTGTTGGGAACTTAAAGTAAAGGTGGTACTTAAACTGGTTACTAAATATCGAGTAGTCTCGATAATAAATATATAAAATAATAACTTACAATTTAATATGATGCGTATCATACGCATCACATAATAATGCTTATTTTTGATATAATTAAGATAATGGGGATCATTATGCTGGTTTATAAAAATTTATGAGTCTTACGGAAACACAAGTACGAAAGTCATATCCAAAAGAAAAAATTTACTTTTTAGCTGATGATGATGGTTTAAGCTTAAAAGTCGATCCTAATGGAAAAAAGTCTTGGAGTTATCGATATTCAGTTGCAGAAACGGGTAAAAGACCACGAGTCACTCTAGGTACATATCCTGAGATGAATCTCAAAGAGGCTAGAGTGGCCAGAGACTCCTATAAGGCAACTAAATTTTCTACACAAAATTTAGTTCAGGAGAAAATTCAAACTTTTAAAGTTGTTTGTGAAGAATGGTTAGAGTTTAAAACAAATAATTCATTTAAAGATCAACCACGTGGTGGTGTAATCCAATTGGCGAATACATGTTTAATAAATGACATTTATCCCGTTATTGGTGATATAGATTTTAGTAAAATTAAAAGAACTGATTTAGTTAAGGTAATTAAGCACATTGAAAATAGGGGAGTTAAGGAACCTGTAAAAAAAGCGTATAGCTATTTAAATCAAATCTATGATTTTGCAGTTGCAATGGGATACTGTGATTATAATCAAGCTTATGGTCTCAATAAAATATTATTGAAAGGGAAATTAAAGAAAAATTATCCCTATTTAAAAGATGAAGAAATTTCTAATTTTATTCTTAGAATAACTCAACTAAATACAGATCCGATTATAAAAAAAGCAATCCTATTTAAATTATATACTGGAGTCAGGGGGGCAGAGTTATTGTCTGCAGAACCTCATCATTTTGATTTTGACAACAAAATTTGGAAAATACCTGCTTTACATATCAAGCAATATCGTCGAAAAGTGATAGCAGGTTATGATATTCCAGATTTTTTAGTCCCGTTATCATCGCAAGCGGTGAGCATTGTTAGATCTGCACTAGAATGGTCACAAGGCGATCGTTATGTTTTTGCCAGCCCCAAAATTAAAGATAAGCCATTGCATTTTAACACAATAAATTCAGCCATTCGTAAGATGGGATATAAAACAAATGAGCTATCCTCACACGGTTTAAGATCAACATTCAGTACTATTTTAAATGATTCTGGCTTATTTCAAGATAGTTGGATTGAGGCTCAGCTTTCACATGTAGATAAGAATAAAACACGTGCTAGTTATAACCATGCAGATTATATTCAACAAAGAGCTGATATGATGCAGTGGTGGGGTGACTATTTAGAAAATAAATCAAAATCTAGTTTATAGGTAATTTAAATTAAACTATTTTGATTTAATAATAAATTTTAAACCAAATGCATTTAACAACTTATTTATAGAATCTAATGTTGGATTACTATCAGGTTGCTCCATTTTCTGTAAAGTCTGTGGTGCTATTTTAGTAATTTTACTCATTTCATTTAATGTTAAATGTAGTTCTTTTCTAATGTATGATGCAATCTGGTAAATTTGCCACTCAGGATTATTATTTATATTTTCTAAGACTTGTAAGCGTTTATTCATTTGCTCGATTGCCGTCATAGGCTTATAACGTTTATCCATTAGAAAGCTCCTGAATCTGTTGGCATATATTTAATATACGATGATGACTATTTTGTAGAATCTCATCATCTATATTTATTTTTTTCATTTCATCGAGCAAATTTTCATACAGTGGCAATTGTTGAATCATTGTATGTTTAATTTCAGTTGAATCTATTCCTGTACATTCTTCTATTTGCGTTATGACAGATCCCCATATAGGCATTCCTCCATGGTCATCTTTTTCCCAACGTGTAGTACGTGCAATTCCGTCAGGATGAAGCCACATTGGTGCAAAATCGAAGAGGGGTGTTAATTGAATTGTGCCGTCATTTAAACGTTGAATTGCGGTATTACGGGTATGATTATCTTTATTTCCTAATGCAACATTAGCGATATCTCGTTTCAAATATTCAAAAATTTCAGCTTTTGGTGATGAGCAACATTCCATGATCAATGTACAGATTTGATTATGTGTCATTTTAACGCCGAAGCCAGCTTTACCACTTAAAGAGGCTAGGCTTTCTTGTGCAATTCTTTCGACTTTACCATTGATAATTTGGCGATCAAAACGTGGAATAAATAGCGTTCTCTGGTGAAGTTCCAAGTCCTTGAACACTCTTAGACCTAAATACCGAGCTATTTTCATGTAAATTGCTTCATGTAACAGTATTTTTTCCAGTTTTTGATCATTTCCACGACTAAATTTAACTAGCCAATGCTTTGCTGCTAGTTCATCTGGAAGACTGTGGTCTAAATAAAACAGACCATCATATCCTTGTGTTAGTAATAGTTTAGGCCATTCACCTTGAACACCTGAAGAACCAGCAACAAATAAGCCATATGATGCAAGTGACTCAATGAAATCTTCTTTCCTTTCAATTATTTCGCTTAGGCTAAATCCACGAGGTTT
This sequence comes from Acinetobacter sp. YH01019, assembly GCF_013420285.1. Taxonomy (NCBI): domain Bacteria; kingdom Pseudomonadati; phylum Pseudomonadota; class Gammaproteobacteria; order Moraxellales; family Moraxellaceae; genus Acinetobacter; species Acinetobacter sp. YH01019. Next base: position 1,666 of record NZ_VOYM01000126.1, on the reverse strand, counting down.
CACTGTCGGAAAATGATCTTGAAGCCAGTCATCAGCTTCTTTAATTCGTAGATTACCAATGGGATTACCTGCCCCAGACTTCAGTAAAGGCCAATCAGCTTGTTCTTCTGCATTAATTGAAAAGCCCAGCTGATTTAAAAGCTCCTTTCGGCCATAGCCTTGAGGTAACAAGTCCATGAGAAATGCTGGCCACTGGTTTTCTAGGTTATTTTGTACATTGACTGGAAATTGGAATGATAGAGCATGGCCATCTCTTAAATCTATATGTTCAATGGCATATTCAAATAGATATGATGTTCGGGTAGATGTTCTCCATCCCTGCTCTTGATCGGCAGTTAATTCAACGATAGCGCAATCTTGCCATTCGTTATTTTGAAAAATTTGAAGTGTACAATATTGATTCATATATGTATTAAAATAAAAAATTAGTATCTATTTTCGGCTACATTTATTTATTATAGTAGATATATATTGAATTTCCTACTCTGATTTAGAATCATTTAATTTGCACTATAAGCAATCATTTTAAACGTCATAACTTGTCGTATTGCTAAATTACTAACTTCTTTATGCAATTTTTTTGATTAAATATTAAAAAGGAGAAAATAAATGGAATAACTTAATCCATCTGATCTAAAAGCGATTCTACATTCAAAAAGAGCAAATCTGTATTATTTAGAACATACCCGTGTCATGCAGGAAGATGGGCGTGTCTTATATCTGACTGAAGCTAAGAAAAGTTAGACAAATTGTTGTACAACAAGATAAATCTGTTGATGACGCACTGGACATAGCATTTAAAGAAATATATTAAACTTATTAAACCTAACTTAATCTAATTGGACTTTGTTGCACAAATCTACCTCTAAGGGCTTATTCAGTAATATAATACTCATAAGCTCACACCAAAAATCTATCATACAACCAATTGTCCACCTACAATAAAGCCTTGATCAATCGAGGAAATATATCAATTTGGTTTGATTCAGCGACCCAATGGTTGCTCCGTCCATTGATAAACACGGGTGAAATCAAACCTATTCTGATGCAGCAATCCAATGCTGCTTAATGATTAAATTCCTATTTCGTCTGTCTTTACGCATGGTCACTGGCTCTGTTCAAAGCCTGATTAAACTATGCGGTCTAGATTGGACAGCACCAGATTACACTACACTTTGTAGAAACCTGAGTTCGATGAAATCCACTTAGCCTTTTAACATATTTTGGAAAGTTGGCTTATCTATATATTCATGGCATCGGGGTAGAGCGCGATCTTAAAATTGCAGAACAACATTTGCAAAAAGCGGCTTTACAAGGACATCTTTAGGCGTTAGCGCAATTGGAAAATATTCACGCTTTTTTAAATGTAACTTAATAGTATTGGGTTTGAGTTGAGTTGGATTAAACGAAAGAGACGTATCGAGGTGGATGCGTCTCTTTTTTCATCAATAAGGGGCTTTTCGCTTACATAAAGCCAAACAAAGTTAGGCGCCGAAGCCTTGGAATATATGAATTTTCTTGATTAAATACCGCCGTATTTTTTGACATCCTCACCTCCCTTAAACGGAGGTGATTCCTACAGCTAGACGCTTATGCCCAAGCGCAAGAATGTTCATGGCACTATTTAAGTCCCTATCGTGAGTGACACCACACTCACATGACCATT
>NZ_VOYM01000125.1:0-5536 GCF_013420285.1 Acinetobacter sp. YH01019 | reverse complement strand
CTCGGTTAATTAAGGCTCGGTTATAGGATGACCAATTGGTTGTACGGTAGATTTTAGAGGCAGGCTTATTCATTTTGAAATTATATTGCTGAATAAGCTTTTGATGCTAGGTTTGTGCAACAAAGCCTTGCTGATTTAATTTCTCTAATTGTTGGGTATTTGCGGTGGTCGCTTGATCTTCACCTTTTAAGTCGGCAGTCCATGCCGAGCTAATCGTCCAAGCCTGCTCTAAACTCAAGCTTTCATTTTCTTGCAGTTCACTGTGCTGATGTGCACTGAGCAGTGTGCCACTTTGATCTTGCTCAAGATGCTGAGCCTGCCAACGCTGAGTTTGAATAGTGGTAGATTGTAAAAATCGCTCGGCAATCAAGCTGGTAATGGTGTCTTGTCGCTCTGTAGCATGACTACGATGGAAACGAATATTAGTACGATCTAAAGCAGTAAATGCTTGGTTTTGATCGATTAAACGTAGCTGCTGCGCTTCAATGGTCGATGCTGAAAATGGAACAAAGCGTTTGGATTCATCAATTAACCAGTTGATGCCTTCACTACGCCAAAGTCGGGTTAAAAAAGCATAATCGGTTTCATTGGCTTGCATGGTAAATGGGCGGACATCATAATCCTTGGCCAGCCCCGCCAAATTTAGACTCAGACTTGCAGCAAATAAGCTACTTTTGTTCTGCCATTCACTAAACAGCACTTCGGTGATGTCACGCACCGATTTATTCATGAAAACTCGACTGTTACGACGTTTATGCCATAGCGCTGATGCATCTTCAATCACTAATTTATAGACCGTCAATGAGCCATCACTTTGCCCTTGGCTCGCCCCTGTAATTACACCGGTCATCCGACTCAATTGTCCCAAGTCCGTGACTTGATCAACTGCGACACGTCCACCAATAAATTGCTTTAAGGCCAAATGTGCATTGGTCGATAGACAAATAATTTCCGCACGAAAGCCTTGATTGATTCGGTGTTCACCTTCAATGCGTTGAATAAAGACTTCAGCATTCAGAGCTTCATTGGAAAAATGAATGTGTAGAGCGCGTTTTTGCACGCTAAGGCCAAAGTTTTCCACCATGGCATAAATATTTTTTATCATTTTTTATTGTTGATATCATTTTTATATGGCTGCATTTTATGAAATGATGATTTTTTCGTCTACCTCAATTTGTAAATAAATTGTGAATTAGTTTTCGGCTTCAAATTTAAAACCCTGCTAATTAAGATCAATATCAGCAATATTTATGAATTTCTTTCTACAAATTCGGCTTTTAGCTCTGCCAATAGAACTGTAAACTGGCAAAGCAATTGATAAAAATACCTAAGACCATGATCCAAATCGAATCTAAACTTCCTGCGCAAGGCGTGACAATTTTCAGCACTATGAGTGCCATGGCTCAGCGCTTAAATGCATTAAATTTATCTCAGGGCTTTCCTGACTTTCCTGCTCCACCTGCTTTATTAGAAGCCCTGTGTCAGGCGACACAAAATGGTTTTAATCAATATGCGCCGGGTGATGGTTTAATCAGTTTGCGTGAGCAACTGGTAGCCCTTTTTGCTCAACGTGATCAACTACAGATTGATCCACTAACCGAAGTCACCATTACCCCCGGGGCAACTATTGGAATATTCAGTGCCATACAGGCAGTGGTACAGGCCGGCGATGAAGTGATTATTTTCGACCCAAGCTATGACAGTTATGCACCCAGCGTCAAACTGGTGGGGGCAAAAGCCGTGCATATTGCCTTGCAAGCGCCAAGTTTTAGTGTGGATTGGAACCGTGTTGCTGACGCAATCAGTGATAAAACGCGGATGATTATTGTCAATACGCCGCATAATCCTAGCGGTGCTGTGTGGAGCCGTGAAGATTGGCAGACCTTAATTCAACTGATTGTAGATAAAAACATTGTGGTATTGTCCGATGAAGTCTATGAACACTTGATTTACGATGGCCGAAAGCATCTATCAGCCCTGTCTTTTCCAGAATTGCGTGAACGCAGTTTTGTGGTGGGCTCTTTCGGTAAAACTTTTCATGTCACAGGATGGAAAACTGGTTATTGCATTGCTGCGCCGAAACTGATGCAGGTATTTCGTCAGATTTATCAATTTGCCAACTTCTGTGGGGTCACTCCCGTCCAAATAGCTTTAGCTACATTTATGGCAGAACATCCGGAGCACATTGCTGAATTGGGCGATTTTTACCAAGCCAAACGTGACCGTTTCAATGCCGGCTTAAGCCACTCTAGATTTGAATTGATTCCATCGGCAGGTACGTATTTCCAAAACCTCGATTACAGCTTGATTCGTCCCGACCTCAATGATGTGGAGATGTGCCAGTTGTTAGCAGAACAGCATAAAATCGTGGCAATCCCTGTGTCCGTTTTTTATCAACAACCACCTAAAGATTTACGTTTACTACGTTTTTGTTTTGCCAAACAAGATGCCACATTAGACCAAGCTGCCCAGATTTTATCTGCGGTTTAAGTTCTCTCTGTTGGATCATGTATCTGATTAAAGCCATGAAGAAAAAATGAAGCCTGCGTTACCTAAAAACTAAGGCTTTTTTAAGCATAGGCATGTTAGTGTTATCAGTAACTTAAAAACATAACAATGCAGCACTCAGGACGTGCACGCCTATGTCGAAGCCTTCCCAACAGCAACCGCTCGTCACTCAACAAAATCTCTGGAAAACCTTTCTCATTTTTCTAGTGCCACTGATTGCGACCAATATTTTGCAAAACCTGTCAGGCACAATTAATACCGTGTTTGTCGGGCAAATGTTGGGTGTGCACGCCATTGCTGCGGTGGCAGTATTCTTTCCTATTTTGTTTTGCTTAATGGCATTTGTAATTGGACTCTCTGCCGGTGCAACCGTATTGGTCGGACAAGCATGGGGGGCTCAAAATACTGAGAAAGTCCGGAGTGTGGTTGGTTCTACACTTTTTATGACTTTAATTGGTGGCAGTATTATTGCGCTATTAGGTGTGCTATTTGCCAAACCTATTTTATTGGCTTTAGGCACCGACCCAGATGTTATGCATCTCTCATTGCCTTATGTGCAGTGGATGCTTGCCGGTAGCCCATTGTTATTTATCTATATTATTTACACCTCAATTTTACGGGGTGTTGGCGACAGTACCACGCCGCTAATTGCCTCAGGCATGACCATTGGTACAGGTTTAATTATCACGCCTATTTTAATTGCTGGAAAATTTGGCTTTCCACAAATGGGCATTATAGCTCCTGCCATTGCCACAAATGTCGGCTTTTTCATCGCCTTGGTCTTCTTGTTTATTTATCTCAACAAGAAAGATCATCCACTCAAACCAGATATGGAATTGCTGCGTCATGTGCGCCATCAACATGAGCTGAGTAAAATTATTCTGCGTTTGGGCATCCCAACAGGGATTCAGATGGTGACAACTTCTGTGGCAGGTTTAGTGATTGTGGGTTTGGTCAATCGTCACGGTGCCGATGCCACGGCAGCTTATGGCGCGGTCAATCAGGTGTTGAACTATATTCAATTCCCAGCGTTGTCGATTTCAATAGCTGCGTCTATTTTTGCCGCACAAGCCATTGGCGCCGGTAAGTCTGAATTACTCAATAAAGTAAAACGCACCGCCTTAGGTATGAACATCATCATTACTGGTGCTTTGGTGGCTTTAGGCTATCTGTTCTCTAAATACCTGATGGCGCTGTTTATCACCGATCCAAATGTGGTGTTATTAGGTCAAGAGTTGCTGTTCATTGTTCTTTGGTCGATTTTATTCTTCGGTGCCAGTGCCATCTTCGCCTCGATTATGCGGGCCAGTGGTACAGTAACCGTGCCGATGATCATCAACATTATGGCGATTCTGTGTATTGAAGTGCCTTGTGCCTATTTGTTCAGTGAATGGTGGGGACTCAAAGGTATTTGGTATGCCTATGCCCTTGCCTTTGTCAGCCTCTGCCTCTTACAAGGTCTGTATTATCAATTCGTTTGGAAAAAGAAAGCTGTTAAAGCTTTGGTTTAAAATCGATCTTTCATTCAAACCATGCCGCTTGACTCGCGGCATGGTTACGCTGATGGTATAGAGCATGCTTTTTGTAAAACCAGCTGATTTTTTTGCATAAGCTCTGAATAATTTCTGCTGTAGTTATCTAGTCAAATAGATGATTTTGCTGTTGTTTAATCAACATATATTCAACTCAAAATCTCTAAGTATTTCATTCCTTAATGATTTTTTATTGGCATACATCTTGTTCTAAAACAGAGATTAAATTGCTTTTAGAAAATAAGGAAAAATAATGGCCAAGCGACAAATTAAACTCGGTGCTTTTATTCCCACAACGTCTCAGCATGTGGCTGGTTGGCGCCATCCTGAATCACGCCCACAAGATCATCTCAATATTGACTACGCCATTGAATTAGTGCAAACCGCAGAACGTGGCTTATTTGATGCTTACTTTTTAGCAGATGGTTTATCAGTTCGTTGGAGTTCAGCTGTCGAGGGTGAAAAAGGTCTGGGCGATAAAGGCGTTGGCTTCGAACCTGTCACGCTATTTGCTGCGCTCTCCACCGTGACCAAGCATATTGGCTTCATTGCCACGGCATCCACGACCTACGAAGATCCTTATATTTTGGCTCGAAAATTTGCCTCACTCGATCATATTTCTAAAGGTCGTGCTGCTTGGAATGTCGTCACTACAGCTTCTGCGGATACAGCAAAAAACTTTAATCTACAGCAACACCCTGAACCCAAAGAACGATATGAACGTGCCGATGAATTTATTGAGCTGAGTCATAAACTTTGGGACTCATGGGAGGACGACACCTTCCACTACAATAAAGAAACGGGACAATTTTTTGATGCACGTAAACAGCATCAACCTGAACATCATGGCAAGTATTATCATGTTGTAGGCGCGCTCAATGTCTCTCGCCCACCGCAAGGCTATCCAGTGATTGTACAAGCAGGACAGTCTGAAGATGGCCGTGAACTTGCCGGCAAATATGCAGAAGTTATTTTTACTGCACAGCAAAATTTGGGCGATGCCCAAGCCTTTTACCGTGACGTAAAAAACCGTGTCCTAAAATATGGTCGTCATGCAGACGATCTAAAAATCATGCCGGGTGTGTCTATTTTTGTGGCTAAAACGGAGCAAGAAGCACAAGAAAAATATGACTTTTTAAATAGCTTAATTCATCCTGAAGTCGGTCTCAGCTTATTGTCTGCCTTAGCTGGTGGAATTAACTTATCCAAGTTTGATTTAGATGCGCCCTTCCCTAAAATTGAAGATACCGACATTAATTTTTCTAGTCGTCAGCAAATGATGATCGATATTGCGCGTAAGCATAACTTTAGTATTCGCCAACTCTATCAATATATCGCTTCAGCACGTGGGCATTGGACTTTAATTGGTACACGGCTTTGTTGCACAAAGATTTGAAATGCAAAGCGCCCCTAATTGAGCCAAATTTAAGGCGTAACTTGGGTAAGTGGTCGACCTAATTCCGTAAATCTGTTAAGAACTGCTACACGTGCATGGA
>NZ_VOYM01000124.1:0-5808 GCF_013420285.1 Acinetobacter sp. YH01019 | reverse complement strand
CGCGACTCATAAGTGCTCGGTTATATGCGGGCCAATTGGTTGTGCGGTAGATTTTGTGTGCAGGCTTCTTCATTTGAAAATTATATCGCTGAAAAAGCCTTTACAGATAGGTTTGTGCAACAAAGCCCGCAAGTTCTATAAACGCATGATCCGTCATAAATACGCCCAATCATTGTCAATATAAAGAGTTAGCCCATTATGCCAATACAGGAACATCAATCCATAACGCCTCTGGAAAGTGTTTGGCTAAATATGCTTTTAAATATTCAGCAGTATCTTTAGAAATCAATGCATCTTGCGATTCATCATTTAAATTATAAGCCAGTGCATAAAGCACTAAGCCACGACTTTTTAATGCTTCCAAACTTAAAATCGTATGGTTAATGCTGCCCAAACGACCTGATGTCACCAAAATAATTGGGAATTTTTGCTGAGCAACATAATCAATTGTGAATAATTCAGTGGTTAGGGGAACCATCAAACCGCCCGCACCTTCCAATAAAACCGCTTGATATTTTTCTTTCAGTTGTTTGGTGGCAAACTCAATTTTTGCAAAATCGATTTCACGCCCATCGAGTTTGGTGGCTAAATGTGGCGATGCTGGATAAGTAAAAATTTCAGGCATGGTCAGCTTGGTTTCATCTTCAAGCAAAAAACCTGTACCCATAATCTGACGATGCTGCTCAATATCTTCAGAAACATCAACATTGCCGGTTTGAATCAGCTTTTGCGTGATCGTTCGCGTGCCTTGTTCATTCCATATTTTCGCCAAATAGCCTGTGGTATAGGTTTTGCCTATTCCTGTATCAATCCCACTGATAAAATATACAGACCCTGTCATGGCTTTCTCCGCACTATGCAATAGATAGGATGATAGGTCAGTGCATATTGCAGATGACCTGCTTCATCTTTTCTAGAAAACTGTTGATAATCTTGATAAAATTTTTGCAGACTGTGTTTTGTCCAGCGATAACCACTCGCTGTTGCCGTGACACCAGTGGCTTTTAAATGCTGTAACACCTGTTTGGGATGAGTGAAATCCAAGTGATACCGCTGTTCAGATAGATGCAAAATTTCAAATTGATTGCCGGCTAAGATATCCACTATCTGTGCTGCGCTAAAGTAATTCAGGCCTTGTCCAGTCAAGGTTTTTATTTCAATCAAATTTTGTGGGCCAAAACTGGAAAAACAAAAATAGCCATCCTCACTAAGTGAATTGCGCACTTTAGCAGTCAATGCATTGAAGTCCGTTAACCATTGCAATGCCGAACACGATGCAACTAGGTTTAAAGCCTTTGGCAACGCCACCTGTTCAATATCCCCAATCAACCAATCAGTCTGAGTTGAGCTATTAGAAAGTGCTGAAAAATGCTGCTGAACTTCAACATACAGATCATTCAACAGCAATTTTTTTATACGAAACTGCTCTAATAATTGATCGGTTAAATTTCCTGAACCACAGCCAATTTCCAAAACTTCAGAGAATTCGTGTGAGGGCAGATGTTTAGCCATTAAGCCAGCCAAATGTAATGCAATTTGCTTTTGCACTACGGCATGTTCACTATAGCTCAGCCCTGCTTGCGCAAAGCGTAGCGCCACGTGTGCTTTATCAATATCCATGCGTGTCAATCTCAAAGCAACGCAATCAGTTGCTCTAACTCAGCGGACTGAAGCTGAGCATTTAAGGAAATACGCAGGCGCGAGCTATGTTGCGGCACCGTTGGCGGACGCACTGGCATGATGTAAAAACCGGCCTGTTGTAAAGCTTTCGACTTTTTAACCGTTTTCAAGGAGTCGCCAATAATCACTGGCACAATATGCGAACTCGATGGGCAGGTAAAACCTTTGGCTTGTATTGCCTGCTGCAAACTTTTACTCATTTGTGCAAGATGGCTGCGTAAATGATTAAGGCTCAGTACGCGCTGAAAAATAAAATTCGTCCACGCCATACAGATCGGTGGCTGCGCGGTGCTAAAAATTAAAGGACGCATTTTATTGATTAAATAATCTCGAATAATCGGATGACAAATTAGGTAACCGCCAATGGATGCTAGCGCTTTACCAAAAGTGCCGACCAATAAATCAATCTGATCAATCACGCTATATTGTTCTGCACATCCGAGTCCCTGCTCACCACGCACACCAATTGCATGTGCCTCATCAACATACAGCATGACTTTAGCAAATTGCTGTTTAATCGCGACCAATGCGGCAAGATCAGTTTCATCACCATCCATACTAAAAATGGATTCGGTCACCACAATAATTCGTTCAATCTCAATATCGTCATGGTAGCGACCTAACAACTGTGTCAGATGTGCTAAATCATTATGGCGATAACGCACGTATTTCGCCGTGGATAAACGAATGCCATCAATCATGCTGGCATGAATCAGCTTATCGGCCAAAATTAAGGTTTTGCTGTCCGCCAGTGCCGGTAAAATTCCAATATTCATGTGGTAGCCACTGTTAAATAACAGCACTGCACGTCCATGAAAGGCATGGGTTAAACTTTGTTCGAGCAGTTCATATGCAGGGAAATTACCAGTTAACAACCGCGAAGAAGATGAACTCATCCAGCGTTGGCTATTCGGTGTTTCATCAAAAAATTGCTCACGTAGCTGTGTATTTGCAGCCAGTCCCAAATAGTCATTGGACGATAAATTCAGCATGCGCTGCTTATCTATTTCAATCCAGCGATCAGTCTGAATATTGGAGCGAAACTGACGTAAGTTACCTTGAGCTTTTAACTCATCCAACTGTTCTGCATAGAGATCAAGCATACTCATGCTGCTCTCTCCCCCAGTCCTTGCACCACTTCTTGCAATTGCTGCAACAACACAGCCAACTGCTGCTCAGAAATAATGTACGGCGGCATCACATACACCAGTTTACCAAAAGGGCGCACCCAAATTCCGCGTCGCACAAATTCCTGTTGCAAGGTTTTCATATCAACATTAAAGCTTAATTCCACAACACCAATGGCACCAAGCACACGCACATCTTGCACATAATTGAGTTTAGCTAACGAACTCAAGCCCAACTTTAGCTGTTGTTCTATACGTTGAATCTTACTCGCCCAGTCCTGTTGCATTAAAAGTTGGGTACTTTTCAGCGCAACTGCACACGCCAGCGGATTCGCCATAAAGGTTGGCCCATGCATAAATACACCTGCCTCACCCTGACTTATGGTTTCTGCGATATGCTTGGTAGTCAGAGTTGCAGACAAAGTCATATAACCGCCAGTCAAGCCTTTGCCAATACACATAATGTCTGGTTCAATTCCTGCCCATTCCCATGCAAATAATTTTCCGGTACGGCCAAAGCCTGTGGCAATTTCATCAAAAATCAATAAGACCTGATATTTCTCACAGAGTAATTGGGCTTGGCGTAAATATTCTGGGTGATAAAAACGCATCCCCCCAGCACCTTGCACAATCGGCTCCAAAACCAACGCTGCAATGCTTTCATGCTGCGTAGCCAAAGTTTGTTCAAGCTCTAAAATGTCGCCAGGATTCCACACCTCATCAAAGGCCGTTTGCGGTGCGGCAACAAAAATTCGATTGGGTAAACTTGAACCAAATATTTGATGCATGCCAGTCACTGGGTCACAAACCGACATGGCATTCCATGTATCTCCGTGATAGCCCGAGCGTGGTGTAATAAAATTGGTTTTTTTATTTTTTAAAGATGCGGCGCCAGATTGGGTAGACCCATTTTTAGAAGACCAGTATTGCACGGCCATTTTCATAGCGACTTCAACTGCCACCGAACCAGAATCAGCATAAAAAATTTTATCTAAAGATGGTGGCGTGATTTTGAGCAGCAAGCGTCCTAATTCAATTGCAGGGTCATGAGTTAAGCCGCCAAACATGATATGTGACATATTTTTCAGCTGATCAACCACTGCCTGATTTAGTTCAGGATGATTATAACCATGAATTGCACACCACCATGATGACATGCCATCAATCAGCTGTGTGCCATCTTCCAGCTCAATAACTGCCCCAAATGCACGTTTGACTTTAAAGGTCGGTAATGGCGCTGTTATGGAAGTATAAGGATGCCAAAGGTGCTGCTGATCAAATTGTAGATCGGTTAGTTCGGTCATCCTTAACTCCATATAAGCGCGGTATTGCATCAATGCGGAATGATGTTAAACCTGCTGGAATCAAAAATAAATTGCGATATAGGCCAGCTATACGGAGATTTGTTCAATTTTCTTTAAATATTGGTAGATTTTGCAACTTATGCTTTCAGCATCAAATAAAGGAAAGCCATGTGAGCCAGAAACTAATTCAGTTTGTAAAAATTCTACTGCTAAATTTCGCAATAAACGTTCAACTTTGTAACTAACTAAATAATCTTGCTTGGCAAAAACATGATACTGATAACCACTATAATTTTTTAAGATACTTACATTATTTAATTTTTCCAAGCAACTCAACCCCGCATGAAGCACATCTAAATTTTGCGCCTGAATTAAACTTTGCAGAGTTACAAAATCTTGCTTGGTACTATCAGTCCCTTGACACACCATGAAACCGAACTTCTTTAAAGTAGCAATAGCATCTTGTTGAAAGGATTGTTTAAAGTGCTGAAAACTCATTTGATCCATTGCTGCTGACCAGTCTTGATTAGCAACAAAACAAGGATTTGAACCTAGCGTGATCAGGACTTTTTTCTGCTGATATTGTTTTTGTATTGCATCTACCAAAATAGTCGCCAACTGACCGCCTAAAGACCAACCGATAATCACATCAAATTGTTTTGCCTGTTCAACTTTCTGTGCAAGCAAGTCTTTGTTTAAAGCATCAAAAATGTTCCAGAGTTCAACACTGAAGCCCTGTCCAATTAATGCCTGCTGTAAAGGAGTAAGTAATTTACTGCCGCCGCCCCATCCGGTAATAAGTAAAATATGTTGATTCAATGCAAACTCTAAAATTAAACGATTCCAAATAGTATAAAAGTTCAAAGTAAGTTTGATAGTGGCATTTCAGCACATCAACCGATTTGCAAAATACATTTGGGATCAATTTCGATAGATATAAAATCTGACTGCCTACATCGCTTTAAAATTTGCTAAGATCAGATAAAGAACAATATAAACTGATACTCTATGAAAGTTTCTTCATTGCTAAAAATCTGTTTAATGACATGTGCTTTAATAGCAACCACCCAAATCACAGTTGCCGAAACATCAATACTCAGCACCAGTCAAAACAAACAAAAACAATGGGTAGGCACCCCCGCACCCAACTTTAAATTGCAAGATCAAAACGGAAAATGGCACGAACTGAAGCAATATCAAGGGAAATGGCTTGTTCTGTACTTTTACCCCAAAGATAACTCCCCAGGTTGTACAGAAGAGGCCAATCAATTTAAAACCCTATATGCACAATTTTTAAAAAGTAATGCTGTTGTTTTGGGCGCAAGCTTAGATGATGTTGCTTCACATCAAAAGTTCTCTAAAGCACTGGGACTTCCCTTTCCAATTCTTGCCGATCAACAACATAAGCTAGCGACACAGTTAGGCATTGTACGAAACTTAGGGATTTTAAAAGTTGCCAAACGTGAAACCTTTCTCATTGATCCAAAAGGTATTATTGTTTATCACTACACCAGTGTGAATACACAGACACATGCGGCGCAAGTTTTGGCAGATATCAAAAAACTACAACATTGACATACTCCCACCACTTTCGACTAGCTCAAGTGGAGGATTCTAAAAGCAAAAGCTCTTAGGCGACTTCCTCACGGATTTCACTTGCTTTCTGCTTCACAAGGCGACCTTTACCGCATCCACCC
>NZ_VOYM01000123.1:0-5858 GCF_013420285.1 Acinetobacter sp. YH01019 | reverse complement strand
TGATGCCATTTTTCTTTATACTGTCACTGAGGCAGGTTGGACATTTGATTTCTAGAGTTATTTGCATTTCTCTATTTTATCAAAATTCAACCTGCTTTTTTTCAGCATACTTTTTGAAACACCACCTGGTTATGATGTATTTGGAAGGCGTTTATACAAGAAAAATCAAAATGCGCAAACCCTGACCTTATTCGGCTGGGACGGTGACCTGATAATTTGGGAGTCACAGCAATCTAATGACGTTGAAGAAAACTACACTAAGCATTATGTCTATGAACCGCAGAGTTTTGTACCGCTGCTGCAAACGGGCTATACAGGTTTTATCAAGCTTCTAGAAACCCCAGATTACACTCAATTTCAGTATGAAGATTATACGGTTTATAAAGATCCGCTATGGAAAACGGAAACACGAAAAAATAAAGCTGAATTGGAGCGGGTGCTTTTTTATCACTGTGACCAAGTTGGTACACCTCAGACCTTAAGTAATGAGCTAGGTGAGTGTGTTTGGGAAATTAAGCAGGATACGTGGGGTACAACTTTAGAGATTAACACCAGTGAAAATTTATTAGAGCAAACCAATATTCGTTTTCAAGGACAGTATTATGATGGGGAAACAGGCCTTCATTACAACCGTTACCGCTATTATGAGCCGTTTAGTGCAAGGTATATAAGTAAGGATCCGATAGGGCTAGACGGTGGATTTAATAACTCAGCATATGTAAATGATCCAAATCTGTGGGTGGATCCGTTGGGATTAAACCAATGGAATGGTTCTAGCTATCAAGTATCTATTACTGCAGGAACAGCTATTCAATATGATTTAAAGTCACAGTGTTTAAATAATGAAAGAGGTGTTGCTTCAGTTGTTGTTGGTGGTGGGTCTTATGGACGTGGTGGTGCTTTGGGAGCTGCTGGGAGTAATTCGGTTACATTTAATGATCCATTTAATGGTGTTTATGAAAATGCATTGAATGGTGGCTGGGGTGATGTTAGTGGAAGCATTGTGTTATTTCGTGGTATTGGTGTAGGAAAAACTGGATTAGGAGAAGCAACAAGTGAAGGACTTCTTTCTAAGTATAATAGAGGAGTAAACGCTAGTGCAGGTGTATCTAGTGGATATGTTATTGGTAATTTATCCTCTTTTAAAAAAGAATATTGTTCTGTAAATGATGAACGTGGACCGATTTGTAATGGGATTGGTGGTCGATGTATAGATGTTCCTGCTCCACCGGTAGCTAAACCAAGGTCTACGGTAAATCTTGAAAATATACCCAAATATGATCCCAAAACACATGCACATATTCCGCCAAACAATGTAAATATAAATAATATTTTTAACCAATTAAGTTTCTAAAAGGTAATCTTAAAATGCTGAATAAAAAGCTATTATTATGTTTGATGTTAAGTTTTTTGGTTGGTGCTTGTAATGCATCAAATCAATCAAATAATATTAATATGACATTTGAGCAGGTTGAGAAATTAAGGGCAGAGGCTGAAAACTCCCATTTGGACTCTGATGAAAAGAAAAAGTATTATAAAGATATTAAGCCTATTTATGAAAAATTAGCGAATGAAGGTAATAGTGATGCACAGTTTATTTTAAGTGATATTTATATTAGGTCTTTAGATGGCGATTATGATTCTAAAAAATCATTTGAATGGGCTAAAAAATCAGCTGATAATGGTAATGTCTCAGCAATGTATAATACTGGTACAAACTATTATGTAGGTCGAGGAGTTGGGAAGAATATTGAAAAAGCGAAAGATTATTATCTAAAAGCGGCGAAATTAAATCATGTCGATGCTATGGGGTCAATTGGGGAAATATATATTGAAGAAGGAAATATTGTAGACGCTATTAAATATTTAGAGTTTGCTGCTAGTAAGAACGATGCTAGATCACTATTTTTACTCGGATTAACGTATTGTGATGGTAAAGCTGTTACACAAGATTATACTAAGTGTAGTAGTTATTGGGAGAAAGCTGCTAACTTAGGAAATCCTGAAGCAAATTTAAATTTTGCTATAAATTTGGAAAGTGGTATTGGTGTTAAGCAAGATATTGAAAAATCTATTAAATATTTCAAAAAGTCAAGTGATATGGGAGATGCGCAAGCCTCTTATAATTTAGGAATGATCTATTCAATGAAGAAATATAACCGACTAGATGAAGAAAGATCGCAAAAATATTTTAAAAAGGCATATGAACAAGGATTAGAAATAGCTTTATCCAAGATTAAATAATTGGGATTAGATTTTTTCTGTAATGGAATCGATTTTATGGTGGATATATTTTTAGCATGTCTTTTGTAATATTAGTATATGGATATAAGCGTTTTAAAGATAATGATCAATACTATGGAAAATACAGGGTAATTAAGTTGAAATAAAATAGTATTTAAATTTATTTTATGTTGCTTGGCAAATCACAATTTAGATTGATTTTAAGTATATGCTGATCTTATTGGATTTTAATTAAATTTTCTACTTTATTATGGTTTTACATGTACTTGAAGTATACCTTGTAGAGGCTTTGTTGCACAAACCTATCTGTAAAGGCTTTTTCAGCGATATAATTTTCAAATGAAGAAGCCTACACACAAAATCTACCGCACAACCCATTGGCCCGCATATAACCGAGCACTCATGAGTCGCGGAAATATTGCCATTTGGTTTGATCCTGCTACGCAATGGTATGCGCCATCAAAAGGCAAACAAGGGCGAAATCAAACCTACTCCGACGCAGCCATCCAATGCTGCTTAATGATTAAATCCTTATTCCGTCTGTCTTTACGTATGGTTACTGGCTTTGTTCAAAGTCTGATTAAACTTTGCGGATTAAATTGGATAGCTCCAGATTACACCACGCTTTGTAGAAGACAAAAGCATATTATTAGCGTAATAGATAAACATGCGGATAATGGTTCATTACGGCTTTGTTGCACAAAGATTTGAAATACAAAGCCCCCTAATTGAGCCAAATTTAAGGCGTAACTTGGGTAAGTGGTCGACCTAATTCCGTAAATCTGTTGAGGACTGCTACACGTGCATGAATTTCATTGACTTGGCTATCAAATTTTCTTGCACTGAGTTTATCCCCCAATAATTTGATGCAATGCATCTTAGTTTCGACCAAACTTCGGCAATGATAGCCGGACCATTTTTTCCATAATGTCCTGCCTAAACGTTTAACTGTTCGAAGTAATTCATTTCGCGCTAGCGAGCTGATCTTTGTATCTTTCCATGGTTTCGCATTTTTTCTAGGTGGAATCACCGTATGCGCTTGCCGATCTGCAATGACCTGACGGCATTGCTTGGTGTCATAAGCTCCATCGGTATAAACAGAGTCAATCTGCTCATCTTGTGGAATCTGATCGAGTAAATCACCAAGCACTTGTGAATCACTCACATTATTTGTAGTGAGTTGAATAGCGCGTATTTGAAGGGTTTCAGCATCTATACCAATATGAAGTTTACGCCATTGGCGACGATATTCAGGTCCATGTTTCTTGCGTTTCCATTAGCCCTCACCTAGAAACTTCATGCCTGTAGAGTCTATGAGTAGATGCAGCCCATCGCTACTTTTTTGGTAGCTGATTGCAATATCAATATGCTTTTGTCTTCTACAAAGCGTACTGTAATCTGGTGCGGTCCAATTTAATCCACAAAGTTTAATCAGACTTTGCACAAAGCCAGTGACCATACCTAAAGATAGACGGAATAAGGATTTAATCATTAAGCAGCATTGGATAGCTGCGTCGGAGTAGGTTTGATTTCGCCCTTGTTTGCCTTTTGATGGAGCATACCATTGCGTAGCAGGATCAAACCAAATGGCAATATTTCCGCGACTCATAAGTGCTCGGTTATATGCGGGCCAATTGGTTGTGCGGTAGATTTTGTGTGCAGGCTTCTTCATTTGAAAATTATATCGCTGAAAAAGCCTTTACAGATAGGTTTGTGCAACAAAGCCATTACGCAATCTAAAAAGTCGAGAGTATTCGCTGCTGTTCGGTGTTTATATATCCTTAAAACGCGATATCGTGTGTAGTCATCGATAGATGTGTACTGATATAGCCCAGGACCCAGTTTACAGGGATCCATTTGAATTCTATCGCCTGGTAATGGGCGTTCATAACGAATAAAATCTGCTCTACGACGAAATTTTTATTGGTTTGACTTGATGGGAGGATAGTACTTTATGGATAGACGCTAAGGACAGCGAGACTCCGTGCAGCCTCATCAATTCTGTTTGCAAACGTCGGGCACCAAGATTTCTAGCTGAACGTATTTCTAATATTTAGACTTCTAGCTCAGCACTGATTTTAGTATTTGGCGATTTTAAGGGACGTCTACTCTGGCTACTTAACCCATCAATACCTTGCTCAGAATATCGTTTCCACCACTTGCGTAACGTTGGTCTGGAAATGCCACATCTCCGACAGACTAGGCCAGCATCATTGGTCTCTTCAAATAATTTAACCCATACGAGTCTTTGTTGAATTTCTCTGTTCATAGACACCCATTAGATTGAAATGATGTCTATGAATCACACACCTAAACTAAGGCTGATCGGCAATCAATTCACATTGGTTAATGAGCTTAATCAAAGTGTTTTGCACATATTCTTCAAACTCAATACCTTGTTCTTCCGATATTTTTTCAATTTTTTTAAGAACATCACTATCTAATTCAAATTCTATTTTCTCTGATGTTTCCATTAGTAAATCATAGTTATTTTCGACCATTTTTTTGAACATTTCTTCTAAGTTGTTTCTCGATGATACCTTGAAAGATAGTCGTAAAGAGCTATTAATAATTTCAACATGAGTATATCCAATATATTCAGTCAATTTTCCTACAAATCCTAAATGCTTCATAATCATGCTCAAATATACTGAAAGGAAATAGCTCTCTACTAATAGCTATGTAAATTAAGCTAAACTTTCCTTTACAAACGTTGGATCAACAATAAATAACCTAATTAATGATGTTGCTGCACCAGAAGGTCTTCTCACACCTTGTTCCCAAGATTCTAATGTACGTTTGGAAACACCAAGGAGCTTAGCAAACTGTTCTTGTGTCAGCTGTGCCTTTCTACGTGCTAAAGCTACATCTGTTTCAGTAATTACTGTTCTTTTTGCAGCATTATTTGCCAACATATCATCGATGCCTTGTAAGATTTCAGCTTCAATATCTCTTGTTGCTTCAAAGGCTTCTAGTTCTTTTTCAGTCATTAAACGAGTCATTTAATTTCTCCACCAATACTTGAAGGGTTTTCTTACTAAGTTGTACCGTTTGCTTTTTACTGTACAAGGTTAATAACCAAATCTCTCCATTCGTTAAACGATTAAAGTAGATGACTCTGACACCACCACTTTTGCCTCGACCACCGCTAGTCCATCTGATCTTACGAATGCCACCCGAATTAGGTTCGACATCCCCGGCCTCAGGATTTAATGCCAAGAATGTTTTAAATTCCTCATATTCTTCCTGAGTCCAATAAACAAGACAGTATTTGGTAAATAAAGGGGTTTCACATATTGTATACATTGCTTGTGTTTATACTACCTTGTAGTAGTTTATTTTATACTACTTTGTGGTACTTTTAAATATGAATGTGTAATTCGTAGGGGCTTTGTTGCACAAACCTATCTGTAAAGGCTTTTTCAGCGATATAATTTTCAAATGAAGAAGCCTGCACACAAAATCTACCGCACAACCAATTGGCCCACATATAACCGAGCACTTATGAGTCGCGGAAATATTGCCATTTGGTTTGATCCTGCTACGCAATGGTATGCGCCATCAAAAGGCAAACAAGGGCGAAATCAAACCTACTCCGACGCAGCCATCCAATG
>NZ_VOYM01000012.1:0-60276 GCF_013420285.1 Acinetobacter sp. YH01019 | reverse complement strand
AAAATCATTTGAATGATTTCTTCTTGGTCTACGTGCCATAAAATACTCCATATATTGATGTTTATAACATCATTTGAGGAGCAGAATATCACTTATAGGAGTTGTTCAAATTTACGGATCCATCTCTGTTGTTTGGTGCTTCGTAGCTCAATTCAATCAATAAGTATTTTTTAGACATGATCAATATTCCTTAGTACAAAACTTCAGTGCCAACAACGCAATCCAAAAACTTACCTTGCAGATCAAATACTAAAAATTGTTGCAGTTCTTTTTGTGTCGAGTGGATGTTAAAAACAGGCACAATCAAGCTGTCTTTTTCAAATAGGTTATGGTTGTTAATGACGAAATCATGAGCTGAATAGCAATGACCTTGCAGATATACACCGCAACGCATCAGCTTATCTAAATCAAAAGATTGAGAGATGTAGTGAACATCTTCTGGTGCATATTCACTGGCAATATCTCGGCTATATGCAAGATTGACTTGCTTGACCAAGCTTTGTTGAAAAAAGTCGCTGTCATGCACTTCTGAACGTGCGATGTCAGTAACAACTAAAATGGGTTGTGTTTCCCAAAAAATGCTGAGTAATTGATTAAAATCAAGATGTTCAGGGAATTGAACTTTTGAAGTAATCACGCCCCAATCATCAAGGGTTAAAGATAGAAAGTTTCCGTAATGATCACGCGGAATAACCGTTAATACATTAAGGTCTTGATGCAATTCTTCGTTATACGAAAAATCAGCAAGGGAATGACCTGTATTTAATTCAGGATTCACAATAATGTTTAATGTTTTAGAACGGTTTGTAAAAAAATCAAGTACGCTTTTCATATCTTCAACTCCAAGTTTTAAGCAATTGCTTAGGTATGAATTAATTATATCTGTGAAATATCCCTTAAAAACTTTTCTCAAATTACTTATGGAACTGGCAATGAAAAATTTCAATATTTTTTTAATCAATTAAAAAACATCGTATACGTCATTAAATCTAATGGCATAAAAAAAGAGGGTAGACCTTTATTGGATCTCCCTCTATTTGTTTAATGGTTTCTTATGACAGGTTGTTTTTAAAGTACTCAATCAGTCTTAAATAAACAGTGTTCGCCATAAAATGTGAGCTATGCAGCGCATTAAAATCTGCGACATCTTCAAAACATTCAGTCAGTAATGCACTGGCGAAACCTTTATTCCATGTATTGAACTTTTCCAGTTCTGCATCTGACAGCAAATCATATTGAATCATGTCATTAATGGCTTGGTGTTGTAAATTTATCGCCACATCCATGACTTCGCCCTCAATCAATGCATGAGAATCATCAGGACTGAATCTAAATGATTCGTGAGCGTCTGCGATGGCTTGAACCTGTAACGGTGCATTGACTTCAATGCAGTAGGCTTGTGACTTATGTTGGTGAAATAAAACGACATCCAGTTCAATGTTAAAAATAAACTGCGGATCTGCTTTGGTTGCTAAGCCAATCACATTGATGACGCAACTTGGTAAACCGTCATACGCTTGGGTGAAGCTTTGTAGCAAGTGGCGCACATTAGCAGTACCAGTATTAAATTTTTGTAGTTGCATTGTCGTATCTCCAAGTTTTAAGCAATGAGCTTTGATGTATTCATTATATCGGTGCATGTGGCCTGTATAACTTTTCAGTAAAAGTATTTCGGCTGATAGGCTCATGATTTCAAGTTATTTTTAATCAATTAAAAACACCGTTTACGGCCATCATCTTATGAAAGGAATAAGCTATGGGTGCTTATTCCTGGTGGGTGTGATTAGTGCGGTTCTACGTCATACGTGTTTTCATTTTCTTTAAGTCTGGCTTTTTCACGCTTCAGTCTTAAACGCTCTTGATGTTCCCTGTACAGGTTGGTGAGTTGACCGACTGGCAAATGTAGAAACTTTAGATCAATGTTTCTTACCCAGCTATTAACAGCAAACTTTTTGCTTTTTTTAACGTCTGGTATTTCGTAATGATCACCCTTGATTGCGCCTTTTACGGCATTTAACACGAGATCCGCGGTAGCTTCATTCCAGCACTTGAATAATTTAATGCCTTTAAACGCCTTATATTTAGCTGGTACTTTTTCACTGTACTTAAACAGCTCTCCAGTAGATGTCACGGCGATAAACCAGTCACAACGGACAAGCTTCATCGTTTCTATACGTTTTAATTCGTTTTTTTCTCTTTGTTGTTCTATTGCTTGCATATTTGCAAAGCCGAATAGGTCAAGGTTGTCAATTTTCATAGTAGCCATTTGCATTTTTAATACCTCTCAATGAACGTTCGGATCTCAAAAAACCTAGCATTGGTTGGTCAATGCTAGGTGTTGTGTTTATTGGTCTTCAGGCATCATAAAAGTAATGATAGGCTCACCATTCACGCCAGGCCCAACCGTAGCAATATTGGTGATTAAGGTGTCAGAAAAGGTATGCGGTGTATCTTGTAGAGCATATTTAAACTTAACGCTTTGGTCATTAAGTGCAACTGAACCACGAACGCTCATGTTCAACATATCAAAGATGGTATATCCCATTAAATCATTGATTTTTTCAGCATCAGCTTCCGTACCATTCGGAAAAATTGCTTTTGCAGCTGTCAGGTGCTTGTTATACAAGTTGCTTGTAATATAAACAGGGAACTTATAGAACTGTTTGCAATCTTTGGCATGTTCTTCTTTATCGCTAAGGCAAAGAATCACGCCCTCTTCTAAAGCGTCTTGTAAAGAAAAAACAGTGATGACTTCAGCACCAGCGAAAAAATTATTCATAATAGCTACTCCAAGTTTTAAGCAATTGCTTTTGATGTTTTAATTATAATAAATCCATAAACCTTAAAACTTTTTTTTAAAAAAAAGATAGTATTTATTCAGGTTTAATAATTATAATTAATATAGCTTTTAATATATATTTGAGGTTTTAGGTGGTACTAACAGGAACAATTAAAAATTATAATATTGAGCGTGGTTTTGGTTTTATATCCACGAGTAATTTTGGTGATGTATTTTTCCATATTAAGGATTTTCAGAAAGGTGAACAGCCAATACCAGGTCGAGAGGTTTATTTCGAGGTAGTTAAAAAAGAAAATAAAAATAGGGCAATCCATGTTTACTATTCCGACCATGAACAAACGCAAGACAAGCAAAAACCATTGCCAATATATCTATGGATAATTTTTATTAGCATAGCTATTGGGGTGGCATATCCAGGTAGCATTCAATTAAAGAAATATCTATATAAAGATAATCAAACTACAAATGCTATATATCAAAAGCCAGTAGCCTATAAATGCGATGGTCGTAAGCATTGCTCTCAAATGCGATCTAAAGAAGAAGCTGATTGGTTTGTGAAAAACTGCCCAGATACCATGATGGATGGTGACGGCGATGGCGATGCCTGTGAAAATGATTCAAGGTGGTAGTTGTATAGTTTCAGACAATAAAAAATGAGCTATTAATACTTAATTAATAACTCATTCCTTAGGTTGATTTTAGATTTCTGCCAGTGTTTTACCGTCTTGTAATTCATTAATCTGCGCCAGTGTGACAGCTTGAGCGTCATATTCTTCTGTCACATACGATACAATTTCTTCTATTGAGCATTCACCAACTACACCCCAAAGCGTAAAATTGGTATGGGTTTTTTCATTCCAGATCTGCTCAACTTGTTCTAGATCCAGATGTCCAATACTCACCAAAAGGTCATAAGCCAATGCCCAATTTTCGTAACGGCTGACAGATTCATCAATGATAGGATCATCAGACATTAAATAGGTCATCATTGCCTTAGCTTTACAGAACTTTTGCATTGTTTCGTTTAAAGTTGTCATAAACATCATCTCATATTGATTGGTTTAAAATCATTTTATGCTGACAGGTGGTGTCAAAAACTTATTCAAAAACAAAATTATTCCAAACCATTTTTAATCAATTAAAAAACATCGCTTGCGGTTTTCATCCTAAAAAGGTGCCAAATGGCACCCTAATTTACAGCGATCCACAACCCTCCTTGTTGAATGCGCCTGGTGGAACCGTCCAGTTATCCGTGAACACTGGTAGGTAATAACTTTCAATTTTGGACTGTACCAGTGCTTCCATATCCTGAATGTCGAATGGCTCAATGCGATTGCTCAGACTGACGACATCGATCTTTGAGCGACTGATCGTACAGTCAAACTTTTGTTCATAACCAGCGATCAGCTGAGCGCGTTCAGGGTAGTAGGTGCTGATGGTTGACCAGATTTTAGGACTGTTGAAGATACAGGTCATGCATGAGCTACGGCCCCAACCTAAGCGATATGGCACTGGTGGCGTAACCTTGTACTTCTCCAGTAACGCCCATACTTGCTCTTCAGTGAAGTGAAGCACGTTCTTCCACCAGTCAACGCGTCTTGCTTTCTTACCGCTTCTACGGTCGCATGGGTGCGGTTCTAGCTGGTTGTACTTACTGCGGTTTGGTGACTCTTCACGGCGTTCACCAGTGATAAAACAAATGTTCTTGCCGTCAAAACGTTCTTGGTTGTTCAATGCTCTGCGTCCGACATCGATCTTTAACGCTGAAGAACACCAGCGCGTCATGAGGCTGGCTGCTTGTTGTGGGAACTTCAAGCGTGTGCCTGGTTTACTGCGGTTGTTATCGCGTTCAAGCTTAATTAAGCCCTCTGGTGTTTCTACGAAGTGGGGTTTTGAGTAGCTGTTTTCTTTGAGCATTTCGCCAAGGAAACCGCCCTCGAGCCAACTGAAGTACAATGGTGTGTCGAATGCCTGAGCGAATGCTTTGGTATAGTTTTCCATGAACACCCAATCCATGAACGGCTGGTTTTCTTCATCAATTTTGTGGTGCCAAAGCTCAATTTTGCTTTTATCTACTCCAGCATCCAGTAAGCGTAAATACGCTGCAATCGAATCCTTACCGCCACTTAAGCAGACAATAAAAATGTCATAGATACTTAGATCGATGTCTGGTGCTTCATGAAAAACATGCTCAGCCAGTTCTTTGTTTAGATCGGTACCAGACAGCAACTCCAGTTGCCCGGCTATTGTGGGGATGATGACTTGATCATCGTACTTATGCGCTGTATTCATTCGACTTACTCCAGATTTAAGGCTTTGTGCCTTGCTTGCTATGGATTAAGTATAGAGGGGTGTACCAGGGGAAAACTTTTCTCAAAATTTAAAAATATCGAGATATTTTAATCAAATAAAATCCATCGTAAGCGGTTATAACGCCTAGCAAAACGGCATTGCGCCGTTTCGGTGGTTACTTATATTTTTGGATGATGCGTTCAATAAATCGAATCATTGTGTCCTTATCAATTTTGGCCTGGTCGTAATTGTCATAGCTAAACATCACCAAAGCATCTTCCTGAGTGATGCCAAAAAACTCACGTACTGCTTTCCACTGGTAAACGACTGGTACAGTGACAACAGGCGCATCTTTTAGCTCTTCATTGCTGAGTATTTTTTCATACATGAAGATTGGCCCAACAGAACCATGAAAATTGAAACCTAGATTTTGGAAATACTCGACAGACGTAGCCCAACCAATCAGGCATCCTACAATATTTTTATCTAACAATTCTTCAGTGGTGAAACCTGAAAAGAAATCGGTGTGTTGTTCTGTATGGCTTGCGTCATAATCACGCCAAATGTCGAAATCAAAGCTTTCATCAGGAATGACCTCGATCACTAGCTCAATCAGCTTTTCTAAACGCTCAACGGTCGTTGCTTTGTTCATATCTGCTCCAAGTTTTAGGCGGTGTGCCAAAAGGGGTAGCGGTACATACTGGCGCACGTACCGCTGTTGGACTTACAAATCCAGTTGAATTAAGAACAGTGGTAAAGGTGCATCACTGTCTTGTGTAATGAGCATAGGCAAGAAGAAACTAAATCCCTCAAAAAACACGCCCATGTCGTAATCATCTTGAAAAGAAAAGGGCTGTGAAGTGATACTGACATTCTCAATAGCACTAATTAGTGCCTCGATGTTGGTATGTTTTGCTGTATCGATCACATACACACGAAAACCGGCTTCTGTGGTGTTCGGTATCTGTTGTACTTGCTGTGGCAAGTAAAAGCCAAGTTCGTTGATGGCACTGACGAGTTGCGGATTTTCAATTGTCATGGGTAGGTTTCCTTATTGAACTACTTTTGCGCTATTTAAATTTTGCAATGCGATATGCGTTAAACGTTGATTAATGATTTCGTCATACGGCGAAATGAAATCCTCTTGCCAGTTATGCATGAGATGTTCGATCGGGTATGTTTCCAGATATTCTTCTAATGCTTCATTCGGCTTAGGAACGAAAGCTAATGGCTCTTTAATGTTGTAATTGCTGGCGATGTATTCCAGTGGATCACAATCACCTGGTACGTTGACCGTAGCAACAAACTCAAGATAAGCACCATCGGGGAAAAACTTATTGAAGCAATCAACCACAACAGATATTTCACGGACTTCATCATCATTTAAAGTGAACTCACGGACTTCTTTATCCAGTGCAACAATTGAGCTAGATAACAAATGGTCAAGGTCTTGTGGACGGATGTTTACACGATCAATAACATGGTTGATATGATCAATAATCTCGTCTTTGATTGGGTCTTCAAAAGCGTAATTGCTCTCAAAAATAATATGATCGACATCTTCATAATTGAGTCCAAAAAACTCACGTACTGCTTCAGAACCGCGATAAACAACATTTGTTTTGAGTTCTTCATAAGTGAATGGCTCACCAGTATTCGCACGGAATGGTGCATAAAGGGGAACGCCGTCTAACATCATGAAGTTAAGTCTTTTAAATGTTTCATCAGCTGTCGCCCAACCTATAACGCAACAATTAGCATCACTATTTATAAGTTGAGCAAAAGTCATATTGTCGGTACCAGGTATCGTGCGCCATAAATCCAGATCAAAACGTTCATGTGGTACTTGCTTGATGATATTTTTTAAATGATTTAGCTTATCTAGTTGATGCATTAGAGGACTCCAAGTTTTAAGCAATTGCTTTCGATAGAGTCATTTTATTTAAAAAATACTAATGAATAACTTTATTGGAATTAATTAACCGACCTAAAACACGTAAAGGATATTTAAAATATTTTAATCAATTAAAATCATCGTATACGTTTTAAGCCATGCTTAGACAGCGTATATACCGGTCTATTTTTCTAATGCAAAAAAAAGAGTACTTAAGTTCGGACTTAAATACTCTTAATGAGTTGGGGCATTATTCCCGATTGGCTAAGTTGAAAAATAGTGAATACATTGCATTCTTAAATAACCAAAAGGTGAGGGGATTATCCGCTTCATCTTTAGACTGGTGGCGAATGATATTCCAGTTGAAATACTTTTCTGAATAGCCCATGTGAGTGACATAAGCAAAATTACGAACGTCATTTTCTGAAACGTATTGGAATGCTTGTTTAAGCTCATTTTGGGTGTTTTGTTCGCCGTCATGGTCAAAAGCATCAGCTTCTAAGATAAGTTCGCGCATGCCGACCATAGCAAGGTATATGACTGCTTCAAAGTCATAGTTCATCATGCGTAGGAAGTGTTTTTTCAAAAAGGCTTCGTCAATGTGTTCAACTTCTTTGTAATTTTTAAGTGCGCTTAGACCATGCACACCAAAGATATATTTAAGTACACGAAATTGAGCGCATAACGGCAAGTTTTCACCCTCCACATGTGAGCAAAGGGCGGTGTAGCGGTTCATGTCGATGACTGAGCTTAGAGATTGTTTTAAAGCGCCTAATAGCATTGTTATATCCTTTTTCGGGTTTTGTTTATTGTATGGTGTACGTTTAAGCAAGAAATGTGTTAACTAAATGAGTTGTGTCATGGTGTTGAGATAACTTTTCGGCATCCATGTCGTTATGTTCTTCATAGATAGTTTTTAAGGTTTTGATGGTTTCATGCATCAAGGTTTCATGATGCTCAGTATTGAATTTGAACTTGTGGCACTCTTTAGCAAGGGATACACGAACTTTGAATTTTTCTAAAAATTCGATGGTTTTATTGGTGGTGTCACTTTCACATCCAAAGTAACAAACATTATCAATATGCAATGCGGTTGTTTTCAGCATTAATGGATTTTTATCAAACACAAAATAAGCAAAAATGCAGCTTTCTCGACTGTTGTAAGTAATGTAAGACTTCTCAACATTAATTGCGTCCACTGATTTAAACCAAACAACGCCATCGTCATAGGTTTCAGCATGGCTTGAGAAAAGCATATAAATTAAGGTGTCGATAATTTCTGCGGTGCTGTTGCCGATAATTAAATGATTCAGACTTGAATCACTTCCGTTTGTAAATTGGTATTGAGCGACCACTTTATTTGCAAATTGATGTGCTGCGTTATTCATTATTCATCTCCAAGTTTCGGACAATATTTTCCTAAGGTTTTATTTTAATCTGAGTCACTTCATTATAAATTTTTCTCAAAAAAAAGATTCTTTTTTCAAGAATCTTTTAATCAATTAAAAGCTATCGTATACAGATTAATCTAATTATCCGTAACTCGGTGAATCATCATCATTTGATTTATCCTGGTCATTTTCCTGTTCTTGCTCTTGTTCTTCAGTATTTTCAAGCTTCAGGACTAGATCGTATGGTTCAATGATATTGTCCATGACTTTTAAAAGGTAAGAGAGGTCTTGTTCCATCGGTTCTAGGTTTTCATAGTTTTCACCGACATAAAGCTCTTGATCTGTCAGTGAACGTTTAAACGCATAGTTCCAATCTGATACGGCGACCTTGCTATATACCATGGTGTAACCAGCATCATTCGCCAGCTGGTTCATCATCAGTTTAGCAGCGCGACCGTTACCCTCTTCAAAAGGGTGAGCTTCATTTAACTTGGCATAAAGCTGAGTGAACTCTTGCACAAACTGGTCTTTGTCCAAACCTTTCAGGTGGTCTTTTTCTTTAACCGCCTGTGAGAACTTATTCAGTTCATCAGGGATCAGGTTTTTATCTAGGAAATGACCGATTTCATAATTACCGTTCGGGTCGATCGCACGTTTAGAAATGTCGTCCAGACGCACTTCTCCAGCCCAATCGTAAATATGCTCAAAGATTTTTTCATGGATTTTAGAGAGGTGGTCGAGATCGTAATTGCCACGTAACGGCGAAATTTCCATTTTCGCTATTCGATGTTCCGTGATTTCTTTTTCCAGTGCCTTTTTATAGTCGCCTTGCGCTTGGCAACTGGTAGGTTGAGATAAGATGTCTTTCGCATCTAAATAAAACTCAAGTTTATCGTCCATATTGTTCTACTTATGAGTGATTGGGTTTGGTAATCCGCTGTAAGCTAGATTAGGTTGTATTCGCGATCATTAGGCTTTGTTTTTAAGTGCATTCCATTTCTTCATCAATGCAGCTTCTTCCTCGTCAAATGTTGTTTGACCAGTTGCTAAGCGCTCCATACGTGCGTTTGATGATGCTTCACATGCTTTAACAATGTGAGGGGAGAACTCTTGAGCTACATTGCCTTGAGCAGAACGGTATGCAGCACGTACACGGTCTTCGTATTTTACTTCTTCAGACATATCGGTTTCCTGTATCAACAATCTGTAAATTACAATAATTGTAACCCCAAACAAGGGGGCGATTCTTGCTAAATTGCGTATAAACAATCTTATTGGTATATACCGATTAACAAAATCAAATAAGATTAAAATTCCAAAAAAATCAAATATCGTATATTAAGTATATAATTTAAGTATATACAGGAAAGTCGTTAAACATGAACGTATTCAAAACACTAAAACTATTTGCAGTTGCAATAATCTCAGTGTCTATGTCGTGCGCTGTTTTAGCTAATAGTTCTTTAAATAACCTGAATACAAACAGCTTAAAATCTGCTGTTGCGCTTTCTCCTACTGCTGAAAACAAACGTAAAGTTGAGCGTTTACTTAACACTAAAACACCGTACCAGATTGAAACTGGTGCGGTACTTAAAAAAGTGAAGTATTCAAAACACTTTAATATGAACGTTCAGATGTCTAGCAAAACTGCAGATAAATACTCTTCTGATGAAACTGACTCTTTAAACCGCTTTGTGAATGAAAAGATTCATCCGTTTTATTGCTCTGTATTCGCCAATGCTCCAGTTAAACCAGATCTGTATGTAGACATCGTGGACAATCAGGGTAAATCATTCTTTGGAAGTGCTGAGCGTTATTCAGATACTTGCCAATAGTTTTAAGGGCTAAATATTACATAGATCTGTTAACGCCGTTTTAGGCAAAAACAAATAGACCGCTTAATTGCGGTCTATTTGTTTTTATACTGACACCTAAAACCTTATGGAAAGGTCTTAGGTAGCACCGCTGTATAGCCTACGATCTTGCGTATTTTGATCTGCATATCAAGATGCAACGGCTGTACTGTCAAACGATTGAAGTAAGACTTAATCTCGCGCATCCACGCATGGAAACGATCATCGCAATGACGCATAAGCTTCTTAAGGTGATTGCGGTCAGCTTCTTGTAAGAAACTGAGTTCGCTGTCGATTGACCAAAGATCAATATCCTGATCATTTATACATAACAAGTACTGCGTATCAACGACCAATGAAGATACCAACTTGCCTTGGTCTTGCTTGTAGATCAGCTCAAAATCAACTAGTGCATCTAAAGCGCCGTTGATATTTTCGATTTGAATGTCACGGCGTAAACGTACTGGTAGCTCCAGCAGTACAGTATTCTTATTTGACTGGTAATAATCAGCACGGACTTGGCTATCCCATGCAATATTTTCAAACATAAAATTTTGAAAAGAGGTGAGAGAATCTTCTTGTAGACCAACAACTTTTGTTTTAGATAAGATTTTAAAGTTCATATAATTTCTCCAAATGGTGAGCATTGAGCCCATACATTCATTATATTTCACTGTACCTTTTCAAAACTTTTTTCAAAAAATATAGATTGTTTTAATGCTGTCCACGTTTACATTACATAGACAATGGCAAGAAATCTAATTAAACTGACCTTGAATAAGAAATGCGTTCAAGTGATTTGTGTTTTTTTATTCACCTTTCAATTTTAAAGAGCCAGGCGTTTTGCGTCTGGTTCTTTGCTTTCTGGTATATACCAAGCACATTTTTTTAATGTGCATTGACCAATCTCAATAATAAAGTTTCAGTTTTAAAGCTTATTTATCGCTACGATTAAGCTAGTTGCTAGATGGGCTTTAAGATATGAATGCATCAAGTACAATAGCTTTAATGGCGGTATCTATTGGTTTTCCAGTGGTATTAAACTTTGACTTTGCTTTTACTTATTTAATTGTTTTTGCCTTATTCCTCTGCACGATCGCTTTAATGTTTATGATAGTTTTTATTGTTCATAACGGTACTGTGACGGAAAAGATTAGCGCAATAATTAAAAGGATGTTCTTTTTTGCTGGTTATTGCGCTTGTGTATTAGGTGCGGTTTTGTTTACAAGATGCCTAGTCTAGTACGTTAATATTTAATGCATATTTGCTAAATAAGTAATACCCAATCATACAGATCGCTAAAGTAACTACCGTCACTTTACGCGTTGAGTTCACAACTTCAGCACTATCTTTCTTGCTATTAAAAATACCAACTTTGACTAACTTAAACACTGAGTCAAAAAGGGTGATGGCAAACCACGTTCCTAAAAAGTAAATCGCCATGGTCAAATATTCCTGTTTGTGCAACACATACTTATATAAATAGACCAGTGTAGTGACCACAATTAATGAAAATGAAGCGCCATAGTGCAAGGTTTTGACGGCATTGCGATGTTGTTTTTCATTGTTGATGTTAATCGCTGCGTTGATAAAACAAAAAATTGCCAATTGTCCAATGATGACGACAATCCCCATTGCAAATAATTGGATGTTAAGACCATAAGCCTCTTCCACTAAAATTACGGCGCTTGCAAACGCAAGGAACATTAAATATATGAGATATGGCATGATTCTCTTGGTATGAAGCGATGATATTGGATGATTCTAGGCTAAGGTTCAAAAAAAAAGAAGTATGCTGGTCGCAACATACTTCCGATCTGATCAGGCTTCTACGTTCTGATTGATATAGTTTTTGTAGGCTAATTTCACTTCACTTAAAAGGGCTTCTTTCAAAACACCTTTGTCTTTTATCGTTGGATTGTGCAAACCAAGTGACGCACGGCGCTGTTTAGTGGTGTTTTTATTGGCATCTGTTACCCAAACTGAGTCGATATAATCATCAACTAAAGCATGCAATTCGTTTGGTTTTACTGCATTATCTAAATTGGAAAGTATAGCCTTATTGTTTACGATCGCTAAACTTTCATCATATTCTCGATAGCTTGTACGTAAAGTATTCTTAAAATGAAGCAATTGATCTTCAATTTTTAATTTACCGCCATCAAGCTCGATGTCGATTACAAATGTCGTGATTTTAGATGATAGACCTAAAACACCAACTGATTTAACGCGAACAATAGTATCCATAACAACTCCAAGGTTTTGAGCAATTAGCTCAGGTAAAACGGTTAAACTTTTGTGAGATCTGCTTCAATATCTATCAGCAATTCTTTTACTGCTTTCATGTGTGGCAATAAAGTATAGGTGTTTATTTCGCTATTAAATGCACCAGCTTCAAGTTGTACACCAGCAATAAACGGCTCATTGATTAAGTTGTTGCCAATGAGATGACTTAAGCAAGCCTGTACCAGTTCGTTATTTTCTTCAGACTTAACCAGTAGGGGATACAAAACCACGAGTATTGGTAAATCACAAAACTCCATGTTGTTTGCATCAAGTAGCTGTTTAAGTGCATCCTTAATATCTTCGTTGAGAACCAACAGTTCTAAACCTTTTTTCATGTCTTTATAGGCGTTATCAATGGCCACTTCGGAAAAGTAAAACCAATCGCGCTGGTCATCGAGCATGAAGCTATCTAATGCAGCGATTTTCTGTAAGATCTGCAATTGTTCAGGGTTGAACGTGCGAATCGCTGTTCCATTGATTTTATGCTGTAACAACAGCTTTAACGCCTTTTGCGCTTGATCGTTTAACTGCTGTACTTCTTGATTGAAGAAACTGCATAACTGATTCGACAGATCTACAAAGATAGAATTGTCATAGCAATCAGGTACCACGTTTTGAGTGGATAGCAACATAAAGCCATTTTCTGACAGCTCAGGATTCATATAGATACAAAGATTATGATCTTCGGTCAGCTCTGCAAAACCTTTTAAAGTGGTATATGCAATTTCATGATTAGGCAATTCAATGCCAGCATGGATATTAATGTGAAAGCTTGGGCTTTGGTCGCCGTGGTCTTGATCTGCAGTACTGATCATAGATAACAGGGTTTCCAAAAGCGCCGTATTCTTACGAATAGGCGCCATAGCTTCATTAATTAAGATAAAGCTACTATTCATTAAAGTGCCTCCAAGAATAGTGAGCCCACAATATCAGTATTGAGTGGGTTAATTTCAATGAATTCGACTAGCTCCAGCGCTTTATCAAGTGTGAGTTCCTTAGCGCGGAAATCAAAAAGTGTATCCACGCCAACGCCATCAATCACACCATATGAAGACATCAACTCTTCCAATTCAGGGATATTTTGATAATTTTCTTCAGCCAAGTTTTCCAAGGTCAAAAGGGCATTATCTACATGTGATTTGAACATGTGAGCAAGGAAGAAAGCTAAACGGTGCTCATGAGGTGCTCGAATGAAGAAATACTCACTATGCTCGTCATCGTTAGAATCCTGGCGTGACGCTTTAACCAAGAACAAAGGTAAATTGTCAGTACTGCCGTAAACTTCGTTAAAATCGATCGGGCAAAAATTAGGGTTTAAATTCATGAGCTTTCTCCAAGTTTTAAGCTATTTGCTTGATTTGGTTTCATTATATTAAGAATATGAACGGATAAAGTTTTTTTAAAAAATACTTATTTAAGCATCCAGAAAGAATTAATAATGACGAGCGCCATTGCAGCGCTAAAAATTCAAAACCTTTTTTAATCAATTAAAAAAACATCGTTTACGTTTTTAAGCGCAACTTTAAGAGATTTCTCTCTTAAAGGCTTGGTTTATTCAAAAGTGTTGGTGTATAAGTCGGTCTTAATAAGATTAAACACATACTCGCATTCAACAACGAGATTTGCATATTCATCATCAAAACATTGTTCATCTTCAAGCATAATTTCAAGATTTAAAGGCTCAATCACTGAATAAGGGTTTTTGACGCCAGTTTCTTTGTAATTTGAAATAATGACCTGAATAGCTCCAGATGCGAAGTCACCCTCAAGCGTATGGCTAAAGTAGAAACGGTTTCTTGTATCGCTGTGAGTGCTGTCGATAGGTTCTAAAGCTGTACCAAACTTGTAGGTAGTCAGCAACTCTATAACGTCTTGAGCAAATGTCGAGTTTAAAGGGGCATCACTTTTTAGGTTGAATGCAATGTCTTTAAACTGCTTCAAGATTTCTTGCTCTTTAGACTCGTTAAAGTTTTTGAAATATTCGTCAAACTTATGCTCACCATGATTCGACAAAAGTTTATGGTGGTAGTTGTATTCGTCTACCACAGTCAACAGGTCAAGTTTTTGCAATAATTCAAACTCGTCTTTTGTAATTTCTTTAAAACCTAAAACGTAAAAAGAATCACCGCTGATTTCCCAAGAGTCATAGCGAGTTTTAAAATCATGTTCTTCTAATAAGGTTTCAATGTCTTCAAGTTCTTCACTCTCATAGCTTGAATACTTAAACAGGGTGTAATTAACCAATGCCATTAAAGCTGGCACTTCTGAAATTTTCTTAGAGGCATATAAGCCGATATTAAAATCACAAATACGGATACCAATTGGTAGTGCTGATGTTTCGTTAATCGCAAGATTCATCATGAGATACTTGTGCATATTAATTTACCTAACAGGTTGAATGTATTTTTAGATTAATGGATTTAAAGTGGGAATAACTTATGCTTAAAAATTAGAATAGCCATGGAATAAGTCGAATATTTTAATCAATTAAAAGTACCGTATGCGGTTGTAAACAAAACGCACTGGTGTATATTTGATATATCCAAATTTTCGAGATTAGTTATGGAAGTTGAAAACCTAAGTAAAGACCAGTTAGAAGACCTAATTAAAAAGGCACAAAACCAAATTGTTGTAGTAGAGAATAAGAAACTTGATGACGGTTATCTCAAAATGTTTGAGATCGCAAAAGAATTAGGCTTAACTATTCTTGAATTAAATGAGCACGGCGAAAATCGTAAATTAAATAAAAAGCCAGTGGTTAAAGCAGATCCTAAATATCGCAACCCGAATAACCACAAAGAAGTGTGGGCCGGTCGTGGTAAACGTCCATCCTGGTTAAATCGTGAGATTGAATCTGGTAAAACATTAGAAAGTTTTCTTATCGTATAAATATTAAAAGGGCTTAAATGATTTAAGCCCTTTTTTTAAATGCCATTGTCAGTGTTGTTTAGAGCAGGTGCGCGATTACTTAACAAAGTTCAGCTTTGATGTGTTCTAACACATCATCTTCAACACCCTCATTAGAAAATGCTTCAATGAATTCATTCAGGTTTTCATTGCTTAATGGCAAACTTCCGTATTGATCTACTGCAATCATTTGTGAGTTATGCACCAGATATTCAATACTGCAGTCAACAGAACAAAAGGTTTCTTGAATTACATCATTCACCTGATGGCCAGACTTTTTATCGTTAGTATCAATATCACTATTACAGTGAGGGCAAGTAAATAATCCCATTACGCAACTCCTTTCTCAATTAAGCTAATTACACCGTGTTCTAATTGATCATCAAACCAGTGCCAGATAATGAAGCGGTCTGTACCTTTGCCCCATAGATGAAAGTCTTCTTCGATTTCATCATCATTGTTTATCGGGGTGTTGCCAAACTCTTCCCATAATGTTTTATGGGTTTTGCCTTGCAAGCTTAATACGCCATTTTCAGAATTTGCTTCAAACCAATCTAGGATCTGATAGCGATATGTACCTTTATTCCAGATATGGAATTCGCATGGTAAGGAATTAGATTCATCAAATTGAATCTGCTGTAATTCACTCCATAACTGGTCTATTGATTTAGCCATGCTTTATAACTCCTTGCTTAATAATTCAATTTTAATAAATAAAAGCGCTCAAAAACTTTTCTTAAAAAACATATAAAATCTGCTAATAATTCCTTTTGGAAAAATACTATCTAAGCAAAACTATTGTTATTATCGAGTGAGCTTATTAAGAGGTTTAAGCATGAATCTAGATAAATACGTTAAAACAGATATAGACGATGGCAATGGTCACATTTGGCTTAAATTTACGAATGATTCAGGTAATGATACTTTTGCTTGTAGTCAATGTGGCTATTTGAGACGGGTAGATAGTAATAATCGCCCACTAAACAAAAAGTGTGTTGGTAAAGTGAAAATCACGCTGCGTTAAAATTGAGATTTACAAAAACAAAATAAGAGCCAACATAGGGCTCTTTCTTATTTCATGGGGCTTTTACTGGCTTTACGGAATCAGTGTTGGAATCCAATATTTTTTAGACTACCCAACCATTGCGTAATTAATAACTTATTCCTTAGAGCCCTTTTTCTTTAGGCACACCGCCAACAATCTGAAATGGTATCCAATGGTTAACCCATTTTTCTTTGGTACCACGTTTGCCCAACCAGTAAAAGTTCCAGTGAGGAACCCGTGGATGTGGTTTTTTGGTACCTTTGTAGTTGCCAGACTTTAGATCTTCATCGCGCTTTAGGATCGCTTCATTGATCTTTTTATTTGTTTCGGTACCAACAATAGTCGGCTTGTACTTATTGGCCTCAAATAAACGCAATTCACGCTTAATCAGCTCTAATTTAGGCCTGGCTTGTGTTGTTTCTGGTGTTAATGGTCTGAGATCTGGTTCTTTTTGGCTGAACCATAGAATCAAATTGATTAGCTTCTTCTGCAGTTCCATGAACGTGTTAATTTCTTGTTCATCTGGCAAGTTCTTTTCATCAAAAAACGTATCAATGAAATCGGTCATGCAGTCCTCAACAGTTGATTCAAAATCATCATCATCAGGGAAGTGCATGGTAATGGTTTTTGCTAAGCCAGTATCGGTATATACCGTGGTAAATAGCACCTTGCGATCGTTCAACGTGTTTTTCGCAAAAATAACACCGACCACTTGTTCATTTTGCACGTAGAGATTGGCATTGTCGGTTTGAACGTAGATCGCAATATCAGGTAGGTTTAATAGGAAACCGGGGATACTGCGGTTGTACTCGGTCTTTACAAGCATTTGAATGACTTGATCTTCAAACCGATAAATATTTTTGGTTAGGCTCCATGAGCCAAGAGTAATGATTTCACCAATGTTGCAAGGTAGCTGATTGATAAATGAGAGTGGAATTTCTTGGCCAGTGGCTTGAACACCCATAATGGTACTGGTGCGTTTCATTCGTTCACGCCAGATAGGATCTCGACAATCTAGTGCAGCATATGTCCATTCATCACCACTGATTAGGCATTCGTGCGGATCTTTACTGTTTTGTCGTGCGATCGCATAAGCTTCTACACATTTCATTAAGCCATTGAGGTTAAACTTCACATGTTCTAATCGCGCTGTGATGACTTTAAGTGGTATTCCTATCTTTGGATCTAAATCTTTATTTCTCATGTTGAGCAACCAGGATCTATATCAGATCAATATCTGAAAAAATTTCGTTTAAAAAAGGACTTTAAAAGTCCTTTCGATTAGGCGTGAGCACTATTATTACAAGGCGGTGTAAACAAAGTACCATCTAAGCGGATCATTCCAAAGCCGTAGGTTTTATCACGACCAATACCATTGAGCCATGCTGTTTTAAATAGCTCTAAATCACCAACAGTCGCACTAAATGAAATATCTATGGTCTGGACTGGAATATTCAAAATGCTGAGCTGTGGTCCACATTGTTGCTCAATTATAGTGACATCCAATAGACCTTTGCTACTAAGAGCGTTTTTGGTGAATTCGGCTGCTTCATCTCCAGTTAGATTTTTACGCTTCTTACCTGAATTGCCTTTGGGTTTTTCGCCGTGGACCGAAATGTATTCTTCAATTTCTTGGCGGTTAAAGCTACATTCACGGTTAAGAGGAACCATGATTTTTCCAGTGATTTGCTGACCGTGCGAAATTTCAATGTATTCTTTGGCCATTGGGATTTTGACGTCCGATACGCACGTTCTTAAATAGATGTGCTTGCCATCTGTAAAAAATATGACTTTTGCGGAACAGAATGTCTCGACCTTATTTCGTTTAAACATTTCTCTAAAAATGTACTTGAACAAGTTCTTTTCATTTTCAGGATGTGTAAGGGCAAAACAATTGGCTGTTAGTTTTATGTTATTCAGACTCATTTCGATATCCAGTTTTCTATAAACAGCATTATTAAGAACCATTGCCTTTAAATAGCGCCTTATTGACAATAAGGGTATTATTCAGCATTTATAAACGCTAAAAGTAACTTCTATGTGCATTTAACAAAAGTGGCTTATAATATACTTAAAACCCTCAAAATTGATATAGGAACACCAGTTTTGTGTGGAAGTAAAGCGTAACACTCATATTATGAAAACCAACCACAATTTATTAAACCTACACTTTAATGATACTTATTTTTTGTGTTGTAATTTTTTTTTAAAAAAATA
This sequence comes from Acinetobacter sp. YH01019, assembly GCF_013420285.1. Taxonomy (NCBI): domain Bacteria; kingdom Pseudomonadati; phylum Pseudomonadota; class Gammaproteobacteria; order Moraxellales; family Moraxellaceae; genus Acinetobacter; species Acinetobacter sp. YH01019. The sequence goes on along the minus strand of NZ_VOYM01000012.1, from coordinate 41,591 downwards.
TATGCTTTGCTGATTATTTTAAACTATTGACTGTATTTTAAGCTGTGCGTAAACTTTAAACGTTGTTTTGTACAATCCACACCTAGTTTGATCCTGTTTGGACGACTGAAAAATGAACATAAAGAATAGAACTACGTTGCAGTTTTATGAAGAACTGCAGTTGGTGTATGACCGTTTCAATGAAAGGCTATTCAAAAATGAATTACCAGATTGTTTGATTACGCTTCAACGTATCAACAAAAATACCGGTTATTGGTCTGAGAATAGATTTGCTTCGACAGAAGATGATACGGCGTATACGCACGAACTGGCCCTTAACCCTGATTACTTTGGCACCCAACCATTGCTTAACATTTTTAAATGCTATGCACATGAGATGTGTCATATGAAACAAAGCATTTTTGGTGAGCCATCTAAACGCTCATATCACAATGCTGAGTTTGCGGCATTTATGCTTGAGATCGGTTTGATTATGACTGATGACGGCACAAAAGAAGGTCGCACGACAGGCGAGAAGATGACCGAAATCGTTGCACCTGATGGCTTGTTTATTCAAGTGTGCAATGAGCTTGTCGATGAAGGGCGTATCATCAAATGGTATGACAAGTACGCACCCAAAACGATTTCAAGTCTTGAAATGATTCAAGAGCAAGTGCAGTTGTTGGAGTCCATTCCGACTGCTTCTCCAAAGCTATTTCATATTGCCTTACTTGGCAATGAAATCAATTCAGCTTTGAAATCACCTAAAAAAGAGAAGCCAGTTGCCGAACCGGCAAAAGCACCAGATTCCCTCACTGGATATGCCATCCCAACAAGTGATGAAGAAGAGGAACCGACTCCCACTACAATGAATCCCTTTGATGTAGCGATCGGACTAATCGACATATCAAATACCGGTGCAAACCTTGGCGGTTATTATCCAACGGCTTTTGATGAAGATCCGTTAGATGATGACGACAAACCAATACCAGAACCTAAGGTTGTTAAACTTTATAAGGGTGAACAACCAAACGGCGATGATAACGAGCTTATTGTACTCAAAGAAACTATGATCGGTGGAACACTCTATCAAGAGCTTGGTTTAGCCAATTTTGAAGAGCCTGAGCCTGAGCCTAAGAAACAGACTAGGGCATCTTTTGCGTGTCCTGAGTGTGGCCGTGGTGCAACGTGTAGTCCTACTTTTAGATTATCGTGTACTGAATGTGAAGTTGAACTGGTACCATCAAAATCCATTGATAAAAGCCAGGTGAAGAAAAACAAAAAGGCTGCTAAAGCTGACCAAGGGGATGCAGAATGAAAACGATTGAAGAGCTTGGAATTCTGTTTTCTTCACACAAATACCGTTTTTATAACGAAAAAGACTTACAACTCGCGATTGAGCAAATGTTTATTGCCAATGAGATTCCGTATGAACGTGAGGTTCGTCTATCAAATAAAGACATCATTGATTTTACTGTTGAGCTTGATGTCGGCAAGGTGGGTGTTGAATTAAAAATAGATGGTGCACGTAACGCATTATTGCGTCAGATCAATCGCTATTTAAGCCATGACAGCATAAAAGCGCTCTATGTGGTTGGTACACCGTATTGGGTGAATAACATTCCAATCCAACTGAACAATAAATTTATTTACCGCCATCGTATTTTAGTGGGGGTCTTCTAATGTCTAAATCTTACGGCACCATTTCTCGTCAAGAAAAAAACTGGCACATTGAATGTGAACCACATGTTAAAACACGACTTAAGCGTGTATTCCCACAAGTCAGCCAACATGCATCAAAATTTATTGAGTTAAGCGATACGCCGTCTAATTGTCACGACCTACTTTGGTTTATTGAACGTTATCCAATGCATGTTGATGATCTTAAATACATGAAAGCGCAATCTAAGGCTTATGTGTCGCTAAAAGAAGATATTTTGGATGTGATGGACTATAAACGTCCGATCAAAACATTTGATCTTGCCGTGCCTCCATATGAGTATCAAAGAGCAGCTGCAGATCTACTACTTAATGTTAAAGGTTTGCTCTTGGGGGATGATTTGGGCCTTGGCAAAACAGCGAGTGGAATATGTCCGATGATTCTACCTGAATCGCTCCCGGCGCTTTTTGTGACAATGACACATCTTCCAATGCAAATTAAGAATGAAATTGAACGCTTTGCTCCGCACCTAAAATGTCACATCCTAAAGAAAGCATCGCCTTATCCATTGCACAAAGAGGGTGAAGCAGCACCCGATGTCATTATCACCAGTTATTCAAAGTTGAACGGTTGGGCTGAATATCTTGCCGGAAAGATTAAGTACGTAGTGTTTGACGAGATCCAAGAGTTACGGACTGGCTATACATCGCAAAAGTATTCCGCTGCTAAACTCATTAGTGACCAAGCTGAATTACGCCTCGGTCTATCAGCTACACCGATTTATAACTACGGTGATGAATTCTACAACATCATTGAAATATTGCGTCCAGATAGCTTAGGTACCGCTACCGAATTCGCTCGTGAGTGGTGTTCACACGAAAAACGTATTAATGATCCTAAAGCGTTCGGGATGTTTTTACGTGATGAAGGTCTAATGTTGCGCCGTACTCGAGCAGATGTAAATCGAGAGTTACCGCCAGTACAAATCATCCCTCAATATGTCGAAAGCGATCCTAAAGTACTGGATCAAATTAAGGGCAAGGCAATGGAACTGGCAAAAGTAATTTTAAGCTCTACTCAAGAATTCCAAGGGCAAAAGCTTCGTGCGACAGAAGAATTCAATATTATGATGCGCCAAGCAACAGGTATCGCCAAAGCGCCGTATGTCGCTGAGTTCGTGCGTATGCTTGTTGAGTCTGGTGAATCAGTCATGCTTTATGGTTGGCATCGAGATGTGTACAACATTTGGCTAGAACGCTTGGCTGAATTCAATCCTGTTATGTATACAGGTACGGAAGGACCTGCAGCTAAGGAACGATCTAAACAAGCATTCTTGAATGATGAAAGTAAAGTCTTCATTAGTTCATTACGTTCATCTGCCGGGCTTGATGGCTTGCAGTACCACTCAAAATGCAAAACATTTGTGTTTGGTGAGTTGGATTGGTCGCCTGGTGTTCATGATCAATGTATTGGTCGCTTAGACCGTGACGGTCAAATCAAACAGATCTCGGCATATTACTTGTTGGCTGATTCGGGTTCAGATCCAATTATTTCTGATGTCTTAGGCATCAAAAAAGGCCAGTTGGAAGGAGTTAAAAACCCGAATGGCGAATTATTTGAACATTTAATTACGGACGGTGGCGGTATCAAGCGCTTAGCCGAACACATACTGAATAAGAAGGTAGCTTAAGAGAAACTTTATGACTGAACTTTACCTAGCTTGTTTTAGAGATTCTGCTACAAAACTTCGGTATGACCAGGCCCTTTCGTTAAAAGATCGCTATATTCTTCTTCCTTTTGATATAGCCGATGCACATAAACTACCATGGTGCTATTTATGAATATTGAAATGCTTTTGTGTATGTCCAACTTAAATTGACCAACAAATTAGGTTCTTTATCCAAAGCGAATAGATCTGAATAAACATTAAAGTTTTTACCCAAAAATGCATTGTGTAAGAAGTGAATAAGGTCTAGATCCACGTAGTTAACCGTAGACACAATCTTTAAGTATTCAGACAAAGCTTTAAACATCGGTGTTAGCTCTGCGATGGCACGGCTATACCGCTGTTCTGATTTATGCTCTCTATATTTTTCAAAGCCATTTTTCAAAATCCTTTTGAGCTCTGCATCATCAAATGGAATATTTGAATAAAACTCACCAGTACTAAGATCTCCAAAATTAGACATAAAGTTATCAATCACGGGTAATTTACGTTCTAGAGATAAGCGCTGCGTTGATCTGATTAATTTAATGAATGAATAGAAAAACGGTAAGAAGCGTCTGTAGTAATCATAAATGACCTCTGCAAGCTTACGATCGCGAACATCAGCATTGATGGGTACACATTTAGGATATTGCGTAACAAAATTGGGTTTCTGCAGATAAATGGTTAGGTCCTTAAACACCTCAGCACCATTTAGGCGATTAGATTTAAGAAATGACCAATCTACCAAGTCATAATCTACTGCACGAATCTCTCTTAGATTTAATTCATCAAACTTAAAGTTGAGTAGGCGTAGGTAATCTACAAAATTAGCCAAGTACCATGGCTGAGTTTTATCGATGTTGTATTCAGGATGACTATCAATGTCCAAGTGATTTAATAAATTGGTCCACGACTGGTCAATTCCAGCCAAATTAACTTGTTTGTCTATTCGATCAGGGGTAAGCATAGTAATCCCAATTGTATATACTAATTCGTAAGAAATTAGATACATTGTATCAATAATTCCTAGAATAAATATTCTTTTAAATTTTTTATCAATTCTAATTCGCCACACAACAAAAATGCTTATTTACTGAGCTAAAAACTTATATCCAATTAATTAAAACCCTATATAATTATTTTAATACTCTAATTCGAGTGAGTTGTTATGATTAGTGATCCAATCGAAATCGCAAAATTAAAACAAAGCATCTTAGATTTAAGAAACAATATTTTTCCTCCACAAAACCTTTTAACGGTTGATGGATTACCAATTTATTATGGTGAGAAAAAGTTTGTTGATGAATATCTTGCACAATGGATGGACTTTTATCAAAAAGCATTAGAACTTTCTAATCCTTTTGGTGATCCTATTGATTTGTCCGAAATAAATGAAATTCATTTGCCTGTGCATTTTAATTTGCCCGTGTTTGCTCGTAATGTCACTCGCATGATTTTAAATAAAACACTGGCCAAGGAATCTATTACTTTTCGTTCAAGTGCAGATCTGTTTGAGAAGTGCGGATACTTCAATCGTGAATATACGGATTTAATTTATGAGTACTTTGATCGTGATGAAGATAACGTATTGGTCGGGCATCGACCGTATAACGATATTCGTGCGTACTTGTTTTATGCCGGCGATGAAGAGCGTCATCGCACGAGATTTTATAACTCTGGCCTGGTGCTCGGTTATCCCGAAGGTTGGAATAGCATTGAGATCTTAGATAATCGTAACAACACCCGAAAACAGCGTAGTGATGCTTATACAAACCCTTTAGCGAAAAATAACACATGGTTCATCTACAAGAAGCTGTAATTAGCCAAAGCGCCGTGCGAGATCGCAATAGAGCCTTGGATCTATTGAAGTGGATTGCGATTGTGACCATGGTTATTGACCACGCATCAATATTATTTCCTCAATATAATCTGTTGTTGAGGACGATTGGCCGTTGGGCTTTTCCTATTTTTTGTATCATGCTTGCATTCAATTTGAACCAAGCTATTTCTAAAAAGAAAACCCATACATTAAAAAACTATTTTAAAAATTTGGCGTTGTTTTGTGTGCTATCAGAAGTACCGTATCAACTATTCAACCAAGAGCCATTTACAACTCTGAACGTCATGCCTACGTTGCTTTTAGGATTTTTGCTTGTTGTATTAGGGGAATCTAAACATAAATATGCAACGCTGCAGTTTGTCTCTCTGTTAGTCGTGATCACATTGCTATCTAATTTTATTATGTATAGCGTGTGGGGCGTTTTATTAATTGTATTCCTGTATTTATTCTTTAAAACAACCAACGTTCATTCTAAGAAATACTTTTTAATGATCAGCGTCTTGCTCACTTCATTGGCCAACATTTTCAACTGGTTGATTGGTGGCTACTATACGGATATGACTACATATTCTTTGGCATTCTCATTTGCTGTCAGTAGCGCCATTGCAACGTGTATTGGTGCACAATTCCTACTGAAAGGACAGCACATGAATATACCTTTTGAATTACCGCCAGTGGGGAAGTGGGCGTACTGGTTCTATCCAGTACATCTCGTCATCATTTGGATTCTTTTTAAATTTGCATAATAAATTTAGGCATAAAAAAAGCACCAAAGTATTTATGACTAAGGTGCTTTTTTATTGCTTAATCAGCGTTATTCGCTAGATCCAGCATCTAAACCGAATGAGCTAATTTCTTGCTGTCTTTCTTGCTCAGCTGCTTGTTCTGGTGATGCTTGTGGAGTAGGTGCACCAGATTGGTTATTTTGTTGATCATATTGATTCAGCAATTGCTTTAATGCTTCAGGATCTTGAGCAATTTGATTCGCAATTTCTAATGTTGGGTCCTGTTGTTTTTTACCAGCAGCATAACCAAAAATAGCCAAACCAATGAAAGCAGCAAAGAAAGTGGCAAGTACGATCAGTACAAATTTACCAATAATGCTACCTTTGAAGCGTTCAAACCAAGTTTCATCTTCATAGTGGTAAGGTTGGTTAATGTTTTGGCAACCATAGCTAAATGCATCCATCCACGCATTACGAACCAATTGTTTAATTTGTTCTGTTTGCGGTAAATGACCTTTTTTAGCCACGTTTACTTTGATTTTTGGCTCTGCTAATACAAAACGTTTTTCTTCACCATTACCTAGTGTATTAACGAGCTCTACGGTACCAGAACAAGTGAAATAACGACCAACATCATTGTTTTCTAAAGTATCAAAACCACTGATTTGTATTGTTAACTCTTTAAGATCGGCATTCGGGATTTTTATATTTTTAGGTTGACGATTCAAATCTTCAGAATCCGTATCAACTGAGATTGTTAAAAGGTCATTGTTACTAAAAATTGAAACAAGAGGGTCGTGAGATAGAATGTCTTTTTGCTTCTTAATTAAACTCACAATGTATCACCAGTTAAAATAGAAATTAAAAGTATTATATTTTAAAAAAGGGTTTTAGTGATAGTTTATTTTATGTTTAACGTAAAAAAGCCACTTTTAAGAAAGTGGCTTTTAGGTTTAAGGGAGGTAGTTATTATTTATAAAATATTCCTTTTTAATTCTCTTAATCTCCATGCCTTTGTCTAAAAGCAATTTAAACTCATTAAAATCATCACGCATAAGCTTATGAACCTTTAATGATTTTTGACTCTTAGCTTTGATAGCACTGTTGTATTGTACTGCAGCAACCAGATCGTAATGCTTATTTAGATCCAAACCATAAAGTGATGTTAATTTTTCAGAAATATAATCAAATATAACGGTCAAACAGATGACCTTATTGTTAGTGTTAGTCAGTATCTCTTCTGGAAATTCATTATTTCCCGAAGCTGCACTGGCTAAACGTGCCCATTCTGTCATGGGTAGGGAACCATCTTCACCAATCACGTTGATTAAGTTGTTTAAAAAGATAAAGCGGTGATTAAAAAACTTCACTTTGCTTTTTTGCAAAATTCTAAATGTATAAACGTTTGCCCAATACACAACATAGTTTTTAATCTTTAGACCATTGATTGAGTCTTGCGTTAATAAATCTTCATTGGTGATGCCATGATATTGAGTTGCTTCTTCAGTGACTTGTTTTTTTGGCTTCCAGTAGCTCTCTTCAGCATTATAAAGATACTGAGCCTGTTCTATTGATGATGTGCGGCACTTTTTAATACGCGTCAAAATAGACGACTTAATAATGTCAGGCACATCAACTGGATTCTTGACTTTGGCGGTAAATTCCAGTGTGAGGAAACATAATGGTGCTGGCATAGCTTGGCCTTTCTAATATCCCTTAATTTATAACTTAAAACGTTCTATTTTCTGAATTGATATTCGCGAAATAAGGAACTAATTGCTTTTCTCGGTCATGAATGTATGCAGTTGATGACATATCCAATACCGCACCTGGTACATAAGTTAGGTTTAGATTGATATTTTCACCGTTACCATCGATCAAGACGCCATTAAACCGCGCTTTGTCTGGATCTCCTTTTACAAATAGCTGTTGGCCAACATAACCGGACAAGCTATTGATATAGAGGTTTTTCATTTTTTCCGAAGATTGCAAAGCATTTATATAGAGAAGATCCATAATTTTTTCTTCTCCATTTTGATTTCTAATTTTTACTGTTTTTGGACCAACAACATCCACAATTGTAGCAATCCATAAGTCATGATGTTCAACTTCCCAACCATTGTAGCGACTTTCAATCCAATCGGGGCTTAAGAGTCTTGGCTTAAAGGGGTAGGAGTAGATTTTGAATATTAAGATCGAAACCACAATTATGATTGGCAAGCCAAAACATATTTTTATTTTATGTTTCTTAAAAGCACTGTTAAACATAACCGTATATACCAAAAAATTTAAAATCATTTTAACTTAAAATAATAAGTTTGTATTGGTTAAAACCATTGATATATCAATTATTCATCACTGTTATAGGTATAACCATCATCACTACTGCGATCTTTACCTACTAATAATTCTTCAATACGCTTAGCTTCAGCTATTGTTCTGAGTGCATTTTCCTTTTTTTCTTGTCGTTCTGTATTTTCACGAATCGCTTCAAGAATCTCAGGAGATAAGGCCTTTTCAGGTTGTTGTTCTTGGGCTTCAGGCTCGGAAGCACTTGCTTCTTCAGCCTTTATAGGTTGGTCTTTTTTCTTAGGATCTACCAAGTCATAAAACACAAGTTCTTTTGATTCACTCGTTGCGGATTCGTCTAAAAACTTCTTTTCTTGACCTTTTAATGGATCTTGTTCATTTGGAGTATTAGAGTTATTACAGGCACTTAAAAGGGTGGAAATTAAAATAACCGTTGCGAAGTTAAAAAGGGTTTTAGACACGTTGAAAATCCTTTAATATAATAACGTATTCTACATAATAAAAGTCCGTAGGTAAAAGTATGTCTTCAGATAAAAATAGTTCTGATAGTGCTACACAAAAGGTAAATATTACCAATGAGGTTTTAGATGAAGCTGCCATTAAACAGGCAATTGAAGCTAATCAACCCCGTAAATCAGGTATTTTAAAGCGAGTCTTTTTTGATTTCGGGCGTAAAAGCCACTGGAGTTCAGCTAGAAAAGGGTTTTTACCGCATTTATCTAATATTAGATCAATGCTGTCGCCAACATGCCCCGAATGCGGTAAATCGATTTTAATGCATGACAACAGGATTCCACGTTCTTATAAAGGCAACGTGAATTGGGTATGTGCACACCCTTTATGTGAATATGAAATTGTCGCACCTAACAATTTTAAACAACTGAAAAAACTCATTGCTAATACTCACTACCCAAGAGGGCAAGAACGTTTAGCTTCAATGAGTAATGATGAAATAGACAAGCTTATTAAAAACCATCAGTTTTCTTCTTATTTGTATTTAGCATTATCTATGTTTACAGGCTTGTACGTAGTTTATATGTTCTTTAAAGCGCTATATCCAATGCTTGTTGTACCAGGTGTATTATTGGTGTTTTATCTATACATGGTTAGCATCAATTCAGCTTATCGTGCATGGCAAGTCCGTACTGGTCTTTTATTCTTACCGAATTCGCCATTCTTGGCATGGTTCCGCTATGCGCCAAAAAAATATAGCTTATCGTGGTATGACGGCAAAAACCCATTGCCAGTTGAAACACTGAATAAGTTAGCTGACCGTAAACAGCACCTAATCGACAATTTCAACAACAACGATAAAGGTGCTGATTAATATGCTGTTAAAACCAACGCTATTTGCGACTCTATTAGGATCAAGCGTTGCTTATGCTCAATTGCCTCAAAGTTCTGAGGCTCTAGGTTCATATGCAAACCATGTCAATTCTAATGGATCAAGTACACCATATCGACCATTTCAGGTCATGACCAACACTCAGCAAGAAACGGCGCCAGCAAAGCAAAGAGGCTTTACGAGTCGTTACTTGGGCGTGAAGTACACACCGAAAAAAACTGAAGAAACTTCGACTAGCACTGAGCGCACGGCAGTTGCACAAAATGGACCACAACCTAGTGGCCAGCAAGCACCAGCACCACAACAACAACCCGTTCGCCAGAATATCCGTCCTGTTACTTATACCTATCCAACTACGCAATACAATCAAGCGAGTGCATCTTACGATCAAACCGTACCGGGTAGAGTCGCTACTTTGAGTTGTGTTATTCATGCTGCGCGGTCAGAAGGTGTTCCGCTGTATGTTTTATTGGGTATACATAGCAAAGAGCGTGGTACCAATGGACAAACAGTGCAAAACAAAAACCTTTCATTGGATATGGGGCAATTCCAAATCAATACCATACACTTTAAACGTGGCGGTATGTTTGAAAGTTATAACAGCCATTATGTGCGTACTGATGGATGTCTGAATGCGCGACTTGCAGCCAAGATCTTGCGAAATCGATTAGCCACAAAACCGTCAACCGATTTTTGGGTTAGAGCAGCTGCTTACCATTCATGGACGCCATCTTTTAATGCGATATATCGCAATGGCACGGCGAAACAACCTGGTTTAGTTGCGTATGCACTTCAATGGAAAAACTGGCTTGAGAGAAAGGGGATAAATCCTAACTAATCAGCTAAATATATTTTTTAAGAAAAAAATTCCAGTTATGTAATGCGATATAATTTACCTATTCTTTACCCACTAAGGATTCAAAATGAACCTTAATACAACTTTAAAAAGTTTAGCTTTAACCTTATCCATGTCTGTTGTTGCTACTGCAGCTCAAGCCGATTTTGTTGGCAAAGTTGTACGTATTTCTGACGGCGACACTATCACCGTTTTAAACAACAACAATGAGCAGATCCGTGTTCGCTTCAACCAGATTGATGCACCAGAAAAGAGTCAAGCTTTTGGTCAGAAATCGCGTCAGAACATCAGTTTCTTGCATGAAACGATTGTGTATGTGCAAGAAAATAGTAAGGACCGCTACGGTCGTACTCTTGGTACCATTTTTCAGATGCGTACAAACCAAGTGCCTAACTTAAACATCGTGAATAGTGTTAACTATAAGCAAGTTAAAGATGGCTATGCATGGGCTTATCGTGAATATCTCAAAGATAAAATTATTTTGAGTGCTGAAAGCAACGCACGTTCTCAACGCCTTGGTTTATGGGCTGATCCAAACCCTGTTTATCCAAGCCAGTACCGTCACAATAAGTAATATTGATGAACGGTGAATTAAATACCGCTAAAGCCGTAGCGGTATTAAATAAATATGTACTGCAACAACAATGTGGTAATCGTATGGAACTGCAGTTTTTCAGTGAAGAACTGCAAGCTCAGATTGAAGCTCTCAGCTTGGCTTCTGTACGAAATGAGTTGGTTACTCAGTTGGCAAATTTGGGAAAATGTCTTTGTGATGAAAAGTTGGTGAATTGTTCAGCCAACGCAAATTACTCAGAAGTGGCAATAGATTTCCTTGAAATGCACTTAGAGTCGCTGGAAGGGCGACAGTTCAAAGAAGGTTTTATATGACATCTATTGTCATATCCACGGAATCCAATTAATCACCAAAACAGAACAAGCCACTAAGCTATTTAGTGGTTTTTTAATGGGTTAAATTAAATATTTTCATCATTCTTATAGATATAAAATAAATAAATAGTTGATAATAGGTTATTAATTTAAACCTATAATTGTGATTTTTATGCCTTTACTCGATTGGGTTAATCGTAACCAAGCCGAAGAAACAGCAAGCCAAGTTCCATTCCATCTTTTAAAATTCCAGAAATCATTTGGTGATACCGATACAGCCAAAGAAAACCTTATTATTCAGGGTGATAATCTACAAATCTTAAAATCTTTACTACCTTTATATGGCGGTAAGGTTAAATGTGTTTTTATTGATCCACCGTATAACAGTCAATCAGCTTTTGAGCACTATGATGATAAATTAGAACACGCTCAATGGCTTACAATGATGTATCCACGTTTGCAATTACTAAAGGAGCTTTTAACTGAAGATGGTTCTATTTGGATTACTCTTGATGATAACGAATCACATTATTTAAAGGTCATGTGTGACGAAATCTTTGGAAGAAAAAACTTTGTAGCAAACATCGTATGGCAAAAAAGATATTCGAGAGAAAACCGTGAAGCTATTGGAGATGCTCACGACCACTTGCTTGTATATGCTAAAAACTCAATGGAGTTTAAAAAAGTTCGTAATCTAGTTCCTATGAATGAAACGCAAGCAAAAGTATATAAAAACCCAAATAATGATCCTAAAGGCAGATGGCGTGGTATTCCTATGACAGCGCAAGCTGGACATGCTACACCAGAGCAATTTTATGAAATTGTGAGCCCATCAGGTAAATCTTTCAGACCTCCAGAGGGAAGGTGTTGGGGTGTTTCAAGAGCAACATATGATAGATTGTTAGAAGAAGGGCGAATATATTTTGGTAAAAATGGTGATTCACAACCTAATATTATTAGATACTTATCTGAAGTTAAAGGTGTAGTGCCTTGGACTTGGTGGAACCATGAAGATCATGGACATACCGATGAGGCAAAAAAAGAAAGTCAACTTTTGTATGGAAAAGATGAAACATTCTCTAGCCCAAAACCTGAAAGATTGATGGAAAAAATACTCTATATTGCGACAAATAAAGGGGATATGGTTCTTGATTCATTTTTAGGTTCAGCGACTACCGCCGCTGTAGCTCACAAAATGGAAAGACACTACATTGGTATCGAAATGGGTGATCATGCTCAAACTCACGTTATCCCGCGTTTAGAAAAAGTCATTGAAGGTGAGCAAGGTGGCATATCTAAATCCGTGGAGTGGCAAGGTGGTGGAGGTTTTAGTTTTTATAAACTAGGCAACGCCGTTTTTGATGATCAGGGATTTTTAAATTCTGATGTTAAGTTTATGGACCTAGCTAGTTATATTTGGTGGCTCGAAACTAAATCAGCATTCAATAGTGCTGTAAGCCTTGAGAGTCCATTCTTAGGTGTTCATGACGGCGTATCTTATTTCTTACTATATAACGGCATTTTAGGTGATAGACGGCCTAATAGTGGGAATGTACTCACACATTCTATATTAAACTTCCTCAATGATTGCCATACCAGTGAAGGTAAGCGTGTGATTATTGGTGAAGCATCACGACTAGGTAAAACCAAATTAGATGAATTAAATATTGAGTTTAAACAGATTCCATATTCGTTATATGGCAATTAATACGTAAGGTTCCTCATGACTTTTCAATTAAAAAACTATCAAAGCCAGTCTTTACAATCTTTAGAGAACTACCTAACTTTAGCTGCCTCATTAGGTGCTGAAAAAGCTTTTAATAAGTGTGTCGGTGAAGACATTAAATATAATGATCGCTTAGATGGAATTCCTAGTGTATGTCTACGCGTACCAACTGGAGGGGGTAAAACCGTACTTGCTTCACATAGTATTGCGATTGCTGCGCGTAACTACGTAAATACAGATTCTCCAATTGTACTATGGCTTGTACCAACAGATATGATTCGCCAACAAACACTTTTGGCGTTATCTGATGCTACACATCCATATAGAAAAGCATTACAAGGGTATTACGGCGATCGCATCAAAGTATGTGACATTGAAAGTCTACAAACTTTGAACAAGCATGATGTGAATCAATCATGCATTGTGATTGTGACAACGATTCAAGCGTTCAATATCGACAAGGAAAAGACTTATCAACGCAATGCTTATGCATTTGATGAATCATTAAGTGAACATTTTACGAGCCTTACTGACTTCCAAACTGAAGGCATGGATCGAGTATCAGAAGATACTTTGAAATATCAAACATTTCTAACGCAACGTGATATAGGCCGTGTAAAGCATTCCTTGGTTAACTTTTTTCATTTACATAGACCGATCATCATTGTCGATGAAGCTCATAAGAACCGGGGTGGTAAAACGTTTTTTACTACATTAAAAACGTTGAATCCAAGTTGTTTGATTGAGCTTACAGCTACTCCAAAAGACAATAATGTGCTTTATTCAGTATCGGCAGCAGAATTAAAATCAGAAGAGATGATTAAACTTCCTGTAGTTCTGACTGAACATACTGGTAGTTGGCAAGATTGTATTCGCGATGCGCTAATACAACGCCAGAAACTAGAAGTACTGGCACAAAATGAAAGGGAATATATCCGACCAATATTGCTAATACAAGCTCAGGATAAAAATGGTGATGCTAATGTAAATGTTGTTAAAGAACATTTATTAAGTGAATATGAAAATATTACTAACGACTGGATTGCTATTTCTACTGGTGGTACCAAAGAGCTTGAAGATGAAAATCTATTTAGCCCTAAAAGCAAAGTCAAGATTGTAATCACTGTAGAGGCATTAAAGGAAGGTTGGGATTGTTCTTTTGCATACGTGTTAGCAAGTTTGCAAAACATAAATTCTGCAACTGATGTTGAGCAATTATTAGGCCGTGTTTTACGGATGCCATACGCTAAACTGCGTCAAAATGACGAGTTAAATAAAGCGTATGCTCATGTCATTTCGAGTTCTATTGCACAAGCTACGATGTTACTTAAAGATCGCATGATTCAAAATATGGGGTTTGAGAAGTGGGAGGCTGATGCAACAATTGTCGCTAAACCTCAGTACAATCTTGGGCTTGGAGGCGATGGTACAGCAACGAAACAAAAGATCCCTGAAACTATGATCTCTGTCCCGTTTGAAGTAAAGCCAGAAACCCTATCCGAAGAACTTAAGCAAGCAATTCAGACAAGAGAAAATAGCCAAGGTACCTCTTTGATTATCAATAAAGGTACGACTAATGAAACTTTTGATAAGATTGAAAAGGCCGTAATTGATCAGACTCCGCCTAAACAACTTGAAAAGGTTCAGGAAGTCTTTAATGAAGCTCGTGCTGAACGCCAGGCATATCAAGCACCTGAAAACTGGAATGCTTCTTTCGCATCAATTCCACAACTAGGTTTGTTCGTGGATGGTATGTGGCAAATTGCAGATAAGGAAACAATAGAAGACTCTATAGAATGGAATCTATTAGATTTCCCTATACAACTTGAAGGTTTTTCTATCAAAGAAACCGTCAATAGTTTTGAGATTGATCTTAATATAGATGAACAAAAACTCAATTATGCGTTACTTCAGAATCAACAAGCTCAATTTTCTAATATGCCGACTCTGGTTACTGAAACCGATCTTATTAATTGGCTTGATCGCAAAGTAAGTAGACAAGGGGTAACGCAAGTTCAGCTAAGAGCATATTTAACAAAACTGTTAAGTTATTTGCTTCACGTAAAAAACTTTACTCTTACACAATTACATCGTGCTCAGTTCCAACTATCCCTAGCCATCACAAAAGAATTGGATCGGTTATTTGAGTTGGCGCGTCAACAGGCTTTCCAAGGCGATTTGTTTAGTCAATTCCAAGTGGCCAATCAGCCTCAACCTGAAAATACATTTAAGTTTGAACCAGGCAAGTATCCTGTAAAGAAACCTTATCGTGGTGGATGCAAGTTTGAAAAACACTTCTATGCTCAAATTGACGACCTAAGAGAAAAAACTGAAGGTGGTAGCCTTTCGGAAGAGTTTCGATGTGCTCAACTACTTGAATGGCACTCTCGAGTAAAATATTGGGTCCGAAATATACCGAAACAGCCACAAACATCATTTTGGTTGCCTACTGGTAAGGACTATTTTTATCCAGACTTTGTTGCTGAGTTGGATGATGGATCTATATTCGTTCTTGAGTATAAAGGTAGTCACTTAGATAGTGCCGATGATGCGAGAGTTAAAGATGCTATTGGTAGACAGTGGGCTAAAGATAGCCAGGGTAAGCGTATTTTTCTTATGGCGACAAAACTAGATAAAAACGGACGTAGTTTGGAAGATCAAATTAACCATGCTTTAGCAAAATAGATATATACCCACTAAAAAAGCCCCGATATTCGGGGCTTTTTCATATCTGCTTTTACATATCGAACGACTGTCCACGTTCGTTAGTTTTGTTTAAATTTTGCGGTTCTATACCATACAGCTTTAGACCATCACCTAGAACGAGATCATCTACACGCTTTTCAAAACGAGTAAAGAAATCGTTCAGTCTTTGGAAGACTGGTGGTTCATCTAACAGTTTGGCCATGTTGTTTAATGTTTTACTTAGACCGTTCACAAGATTGAACTTTTGTTGACGGTCCAAAGACAAGCTGTTCGATGTATCTAAAAGGGTGGTGAGGCTTTCTTGAACCTTTTGATAGTTTTGATCATTGGTCACATTACTGACAATCAAATGCACTACTTTGTTTTTGATCTTCAATGTATCCAGATTCAATTGATCAAATGCAATGGTCCTATCAGTAAGATTTTCTCTAAATGTTTTGAGATTCTGCCACTCTGGATGTGCAGCCTCTAAATCAGATAAAACTTTCATGATTGACGCACGGTATTCGCTATCAGACGCACTAATCACAAAAAGTTCAGGATACGACCGCTTCTTAGAAACTTCTTCCTGAGCTTTATTGAGCTTATCTTCAGCGACAGCAATTGAACCCTCAACATCGGCATTACTAATACCAGCTTCATGAATTAACTTTCTAGCTTTATACATTTCTGCTGAATGAAGCCAAAAAGCGGTAAAGATAGCTGACTTAGCGTAGCTATGATGATCGATACCTTGCTGAAGGTTTTGTTCGGGAATGGTCGAACGATCCACACTCTGCAATTTAACTGTATCTTTGTTGATGTCCTTGGATACATCAATATGTACTTTGGTATTTTGCATGCTATCCATACTTGGGTTTGTGCTAGTGGTTGGTTCTTTGGCACCCATTTTCTCGAATTCAATATCACCGGCTTTAATCTTTTGATGGCCATCTGCAGTAGCTACAACTTTCAAAACATCATTTTGAACTTTGGTGACATCAATTTCAGAAAGGATCTCCATATAAGACTTAATGCCCTCAAGAGTCATGACGGGCGAAGATACAGGTGCCGTAGCGGTTGGAGTTGATTTATCATCAAATGCTTTATCAAATGACGGCGGTTGGTACTTTGGTTTTGCATAGGATTTCGTGCTACCTGTACCAGCTGGTCCATCATAGTTAGCTTTTGATAGATCTTGTTTACGCTTTTCAATATTTGCGTTGTAATTTTCAATATTTGCTTGGTTTTTAGCTCGTATGTTCTGCAATTCCAGATATTTTTCATCTGATTGTGCAATCACAATGCCGTAATTCGGTTGGTATTCTTTATTAGGGAACTTGGCTGCATAAGCTTCGCGTTGACGGTTGTAGCGGTTAATTGCATACGCAACTTCAGGGATCTTGTTGTCTATACGTTTGACGGCGTTATTTAGTTCTTTTGCCAACTCTGCAGCTAAACGTTCAACACCTAAATATTGACGAGCATCATCCCAATCAGAAACAGATAATTTATTTTGGAAAACTGGGGGTAGGGTGATACGTGTATTTTCATGTTTGCTCACATCACCTAACACACCACTTAATGAAAAGTTGTGACAAGCTTCTTGTAAGCCAGGATTCAAACCAGACTCAAGCGTTTGGCCAGCATCGTTATCATAACCAACAAATATATTGGCTTCAGGATTGATGCTGCGGATAAGCTCAGCAACACTTGAGATATTGGATTTACTGTATGACGCTAAAACTTGTGTGTTTTCTGCAGTAAAACCCTCACCCAATAAACCAAGCTCTAAACCAGCATCCAACGCCTTACGTGCGCTGATCGCTGTTGCCCAACCCTCCTTGATCAAATAGTTCTTTGCATTTGGGTTAAAGACTTCATAGCCAACATCAGGATTTTTGCTAACAGGCAAGAATGCATCTTTCGTTTTGGCTTTATCAAAAAAGTACTTGCCCTTATGCAGTACTTCTTCAAGCTTGTTGGTTTCTTTGTTGCGCTTTTTTTGGCGATGGTGGGTGATACGCTGTAAATTGACGACTTTGTTATTGGTGTCAATTAACGGTGCAAGAATGACAGCTCTGCTTTTACGTAAATCAAAGCCTTTTTTCTTTTCGCCCTCAAGCTCAGGTTCAAAGTTGATAAAATGCTTTTGATACGCTAATACATTCTCTACTGTTTCAACGAGAAGCTGTTGATTGGTGGCTGATTCAGGAAGTTCACGCTTTACTGCTTCAATGGCTTCATCACGGGTAAAGTTATCTTTACGCATGATTTTAGCGCCGTATGGCTCTAGGTTCTTTTCAACCATATACGGCATTTGTCGAATGTCGCGTTTAAAGGTCTGAATGCTTCCAGTTTTATTATTAAAAAATGAATCGTCAATAACTTTACCAGCACGTTGCCACTCAATACGGATAGCGATTTGTGCAGCTAAGAGCTCTTTTTCTTGTTGAAGTAGATGCTTCTTTTGAGCTTCTTCAAACTCACGTACACGGCGATCAACATCTTCTTTGCTTGGTGGTTTGTAGTTAGGGTTTGAATCTCGTTGAGGCTTGATTACGTTCTTATAGTGGTCAGCAAAAGCAATTGAGATTTCAATGTCAGTTACACCAAAGCGGTGTCCTTTGAGCACTGGCCAGTATTCACCAGTATCACGGTTCATGTTTGGATAGATCCAATACATCCCTCGTGGTTTGACATTGTTGCTACTTGATTTACTAGGGTTATCTGATTCGGTGAGGCAAGGCACTTTTTCATCAAATACGGTCACGAATTGATATTTACCAGATGACTTGAATACGAATCCGTAGTTTCGCTCCAGTTCTTCTTGGAAAAACTGAAACATCGTATTTAAATCACAATTATGTCGGGCGCTCGGTACTTTCTCAGCCATAACAATTCCAATTTCTAATATATATTCAGGTGCAATGTGCTACCCAGGTTGCATAGGACTATTAATCATATGCTTAAGAAAATTTATACTTTTAGTATATACCGATTCTAAAAACATTTCTGTTTAATCTTTAATATAAGCTATGTCTAATAAAGGTTTAAAGAAAAATTAAAAGTTTTAATTTATTATTTTAATAAAAAAGATTTAAGCCCTCAATGTTATAATTTACAGACAATAAATAGGTTATGAGTGACCACTTATTTAGGGTTAAATTACTTTTATTAATTTGAGGTTTATATGTCAAAACAGTTTTTTTCGGGTTCTGTTGTAATCAATGGCAACGCCAATGTATACAGTTCAGGTTCAAACCATCAAATCGTTGGAAGTGGAAAACGAGTGACTAAGCAAGTACCTGTAAGCCCATTTAACGAAATCTGTATGAAAGGTCCAATGAGTCTGAAGTTTTTTGCTTCAAGTGATTCTAAAATGGAAATTACTGCAGACGATAATATTGTGGATCTTATTAGTGCTACTTTTCAGGGTGGTGTATTGGTTTTAGCTATTCAGGACAATGTGAGTTTTAGTACTCGTTCACCGTTAGAAGTATCGATCACTTACCCAACTTTAAAAGCTATTGATTTAAAAGGTTCAGGCAATATCCAGATCTTAAATCTAAATGAAGATAAATTTACCGCAAGTATTAGTGGATCTGGAAATATGGATTTAGACGGTACCATTGAACACTGTGTCTTATCTTTGAAAGGATCAGGCAATTTTGATGCGTTACCACTGAAAAGCACCAATTTAGAAGTGGCGCTATCTGGTTCAGGCAATATCTTTTGTACAGCTATCAATTCAGCTCAAGTACAGCTTTCAGGCTCAGGCAACGTTAAAGTTTATGGAAACCCAATCCATAAGACACAAAACCGAACTGGTTCAGGACAAATTAGTTTTAAATAGGTCGATAAACCTAGTTGTAAGACACTAAACCGAACTAGATCAGGAAACATTTGTCTTAAGTAGATCGATAAACCTAGTTCAATGAAAGTTTAGAGAAAAATAAACCCCAAAAGTTTGCTACCTTTGGGGGTCTATGTTTGACATTCAAATTATCGAAATAAAAATATTATTAATGAAGTTTTCGGACCATTCAGGATCGTTCGATTTACTCAAAATATCTTTGAGCCAAACCTTTAATGTTTCAATTGGATAATCTGCATTTTTGTATAAGTTAATCACGGTGATAATCTGTTGATTCAGTGCTGTTGTTGAATCATTACGTGCGATCATTTCTACAAGTTTTGTGTAGGCCTGAAGGAGTTCTGGTTCTTCAGCTCCAGTGACTTTACGGGGTTGCTTGCTAATCTGGCCAAGAATCTCAATAAATTGTTCTTTGACCAGCTCAATCGGGTGGATCTGACTAAATCCCTGTTGAGTCAGTAAGGCGTATGCGCGTAAAACCAAGCTAAACCAATTCTTTTTGGTCATGCTATCAGGATAGAGGCCTATATCATCCAACTGTTGTTTGATGCCAAAGAATAGGGCACTGATAGAGTAGTTCGGGTTAACCGTGCTTTGAATTGCAGTCGTCCACACGGCATTTTGCATTTTATGACGTATAACATCACGCGTGTAATCAACGCCGTATAAACATTTAAAATCGTTCCAGTCACTTAGATCTAGCTGTTCTTCAGTAAATTCAGGTCCAATCATGGCTGCGTTTACAGCTCGGCATGCTTCTGTTGCGTAATAGATACCGGGATTGCGCTTTATTTTGCTTTCTAATGCTGTTTTATGGTCATTATCATTGAAAATATAGAAGCGTGAAAACGGGAATTCGGCACGGAAATCACGTACTACATTCATGATGTTGCCAGCCACGTACACGACAATGACTGGAATAGAGTATTGAATTGATTCTGCAATTGCTTCACCAGTGGCGTAGCCCTCACAAAAGATTATCCGATCTTGGTTCCATGCATCCAATGGATCTTTATATAAGATTTTGAAAGCGCCGTTTGCAAGTACACCACGTAATGTAAACTTATCTTCACCACGCTTGTTTTTGTGTTCAGCGATGGTCTGAAGGAAAATGATTTGATTTTTGAGGTTTTGCCCCTCAACTAAAAGCTTGTTCTGACGTAGCGACTGTTGATCTAGATCTGGTTGCAGATCAATAATACGGTTCAGAATAATGGTGTTGTTCTTGTGTTGAGGGTAGTACTGGCTGACATAATCAATCAGCTCATTTTTAGTGAAGTTGCTTGGATTGTACAATCTAGCATGACTGAAGCTAATCTGCTTTTTCACATTGTAGTTGTGTGGACGGTTTGGCAAGGGTAGGCTTCTGGCCCATTCAAAACCCGTATAGATTTGAGCCAATATCTCTTGGTCTTTTTTGTTCTTCTCAGCACTTTTGCATGAGTTTAAGAAGCGTTTAAGATCTTCTTCTTGCTGTTCCTTGGTATATACGGTGTCACCAGGTTGCAGATCCATTTCTTGAATGTATTCATACAAGCTGTAAGTGAAGTTTGCACCGCCAGCATGAAACCAACCATAAGACATACGTGCGTTATCTAGATCTACGAGATACCAGGCCGTTTTTTTCTTATTTTTTGTGGCGTCATTGTGGTGATTGGTTCTGAGGTAAATACGTTTAGAGCTTCGTTCAAGCTGAAAGTCACTCTCACGATCAAATACAATGCCCTCATTTTCAAGATGCGATCTAAATATTTTAGATAGCGTACCAATATCGATACCATACTTGATCATGAGGGGGTTCATAAATAAAGAAACTCACTTATAAATATTTTATAACCAGCGGTTGAGCGACTACATATTTTGATGGGTTGTTAGTTTGCAACGTGATTTCATGAGCGTAATGCCATGCCTTAGTGATACGGTTTAGGATGACACTTTCAAGGTCGTCTTCTAAGAATTCGTAAAGATTAAATCGCACGTTGTTTAAGATCAGTTTTTTATAACCTTTCACAAGGGTATTTAAAAAATTCTGGGATTGGTCCATAAAGGCGTTAACGTCAGCATCATAACTTATTGTTTTATTCACGACTGCATTATAAAAGTACTGCTCAGAATCAATTTTAATAATATGCATCTGCTCTAAGAATGACTCTAAATAAGCTGGATGCATATTTTTACTTAAAAACTTACAGATCCGCTTATTCTTGTTGTCGTTAAAATAGATGTATTTAGAGGTTAGCTCAGCATTAATCACTGTGACATATTCGCCGTCCACACGAAACTTCACGGTATTATTGTTGGTGAACTGCAGCATTAATTCTGTGAAGATATAGCTATCTAACGTTTTTTCATGCTTAAACGTCTGCTTGTCCAAGAAATAACTGTTGTACTGAAGATCTGCAACATTGGCATAGCTTTGAACGAATTGAGCGATGTCATTGTGCATGTTTTGGGTGTCGAGATCCGATACTTCAGTTGAAACCGATTGAAAGGCACTATTTTTATAAAGATGCCCCAATAATTCTGTTTGATTGTAGTTTTTAGGTTTAACTTTCAAGCCAACAGTAAACTCGTCTTGCTCATAATTCCCTTTAATTAGATTGCTTAAATAACTTTCAGCTTCTTGAAAAGATACGTTTCCAAGGTTGTCTAAAAATGATTTTAAGGAAGTGCCATCTAATCGTACTGCAACATGAGATATAAATGATGGATCGAACTCGAAACGCATAATACTTCATTGATTGAAATGGGTATTAAAATTATATAACAGGTTTAAGGAAAAAAGAATGAAAACCTTTAAGTATTATTACCATAAAAGTAATTTTGAATTGATTTAATAAGTTTAGTTTCGGTTTCTTGAGTATATAAACTACCTGAAATTAGTTTTAAGCCAGTATCAGTTTTAAGCCAATGTAGTGTATTAAAATGGTCATTAGCGATATGGCTACTCTTGTGCATGCGCGACACAAAACCAGTGTTCAGACCAGTATCAAACAGGCGTGGACAACTTGGTGCGTGGACATGATAGAGGACTTCACGGCGTTGATTGCTAGAGGGTGATTTACCTACGCCACGGCGTACTGGCATACCTTTGTGCTTTCTATAACTATTGAGAAATGAATCAATCGTATCGTTATACGTGGGTTGCATCAGGTAGCCACGGTGATTGTAGATGTCAGTTTTAGGATGAATAGAGAAATTAAATAAGCTAAGCATTTTACCAAGTAAGATTAATAGCTCAGGACTACCTTTAAGGTTGGTACCAATCAAACTATCTTTAATGGTTTTAATAGTATCCGTGCGATACTCTAAAACCACATAGTCTCCCCAATTAGAGGTTAAGCTTAAAGGATCTTCATCAGATATGTTGGCTTCAGTATCTTCATAGCAAAACACGATGATCAGTACTTTAACGTTGTTTCCGTTAAACAAAACTTCGTTTTGATGCGCGAAAAAACCATATAAAGGTTTGTCGTTGTGTCCTAGACCTGGTGTATGAATAAAGTTGGTCCACTGAAAGTAGTAATTCAGCAAATGACCATCGACATAGCGACCGTTTTCATCATTCAATAGGGTGCGATATACATCATTTTCAAGCTTTAGCACGGGTTGGCTGTACCGCCAAGCGCTCAACGCTGCAGTCGTAAATGCAAAGTCATAAAAGTTAAACTCAGGGTTCATATTTTTATAGAACAATGCATAAGGCTGTAACACACTTTCCCATACCTGTAATGGGATAAAGATGTTGGAACCCCACTTAGGAATCTCCGCAAAATAACCAGTGCCATAGGTATGATTTACGTTATCCCAAAACAGGCGTTCTAGCTGTTTATAGTCTGGAATGTCTTCGCTTTTAACCAATGATGCTGTACATAATGCTAACTTTTTCTCCAGTGCCAATAATTGACTGACAGGAGGGTATAAGCGACCAGCTTTTTGCGTAAAAACTTCCGCATTCAACTTTGATATAACATCAGCAAAGATTGAATCTTTCACTATACTGGTCTTCCATAAAAGGTGTGTGAGGGTGGCTAATTAGTATAAGGCATTCTAACAAGTTGTATGTATTCTATAAGGCGTAAAACTCTAAAAAGTTGATAATATATATCAGTTTTTAAAGCATTCACATTTCATACATAATTCTAACCTTGCTCAAATATAACATCATATTGTTTGCGATTTCTAAACAACAGTTTAACTAATCTGCAATATATCAGGGTAGAGCTGAGTATAGGGCTTAATCATTACTTTTGTTCAGCATGAGATAATAGTTTGTGGAATTTCCGTGAATATGATTAAAAAAGCTTTAAAACTTATTAGAGATCGGTTATATTACGAATCAAGGGATATTACCCTATTTAATAAACTATTAGACTGAGATTGTTCTAATAGTTTTTTTTTGCCCTTTTTTTGACATTTCCTGTTTTTTCTTCTATAGCTTCTGCTATATTTCTCCATATTTTACTCTATTTTTCGTTATTTTGATTAATTTTTGATCAATGTTAAAAGCTTAAATAATCAACAACTTAGCCATTTATACCCACTACTATCCACAAAAACCTGTGCATAAAAAAACCAAATATTAAATCCCAAAATGGAATTTCTTCAATTTTAAGCTATAATTATGCTCATAGTTTTAATCATTGTAGTGGACTTAGTTATGAGCCATGTAGACCAAATAGAAACGATTAAAATTACTAACCGCGAAATCGGAATATTGCCTAACAATGTGCCAGTAGTAGATCAGTTTTTGAATAACTACCGCACACATAAAGCATCAACGACTCATTCAGTGGCTAGTAATTCACCTTTAATGAACATTACCAATTCAATGCATGTGCATCGAGTAGAAGATTCCCCCTATACTCAACCTATTCGTAAACTTCATTAGAAATAAAAAAAGCAGCGATTTCGCTGCTTTTTTATTGCCTATTGCATTTCTTTAGTGCTGATCCATATAGCTTTGAGTGAGCTTCTTACGCTCGTAATTCTCTTTGAGCTGTATGCCAATACCAATAATTATTATAGGTAAAATGGCTAGGGCAAAAAGAATGCAGATCGAATCAAAAATTGGCCTGGGCATATGAGCGCATTATTGCGGATTCGCATTGGTTAATTCCTCCAGTGTTGGTGGTTTTGTGGCGACTGGTTCATTTGCTGGTGCTTCAGGTGACACTTCTGGTACTTCAGGTGATACTTCTGGTGTTGAACTTGGTTCTTGTTGTGGATCTAACTTGTCTTCATAAGACTCTTGTGGAAGGCTATTGCTTGCAACAAAGTTATCTAGAATATCCTGAGCCTTATATGCCTTATTGCATTCGTCATTTGAGGCGTACATTTCTTTTTGTACGCTATCGTCTAAATACTTTTCTCGGCCATCACTAACATCATCGCTGTAATAACCAGCTTTCTTAGCAGAATCTATATAAATGGAATAACAAATATTTAAAACATTACTACGCTCGTAATCATGTTTGTAATACCAGTCAATACTACGTTCCTTTGCATCAGTTTTCGTATCTTCAAGGTATTGATCTAAGCGTTTCTCTTGTGGCGTAGACGAACACCCGATGATTAACAATGAGGTGCTTAAAACTATAAGTTTTTTAATCATGGTTTTAGCTTAAAACAAACGATACCTTTATAGTACAACATTAATTCGTTAAATAATATTTTTGGAATTTTAATTTGTGACGGTTAAACAGTGCATTTTCAAACAATTAAGCCATTTTTTCCCATAATTTTAGATAAATATTGTTGTCTTTTTTCGCGTAGATTATTGAAAACAGGAAGTAATTTAACCACTTGAAATGTTCATCCAACTAAAGATTAAGAAATAAGCCCTTAAAAGTGTTTGTTTATCAACCCTTAAACCTATTTAAACATTTTAAAATTGTATATACTTAAACCATTACTAGATTAACTTCAGTAATTATTACTAAAGAAAGTTAAAAATTGGATGAATTTTAATGAGTAGTTTGTTCATAGTAGAGTCACCCGGAAAGGTCGAAAAAATTCAACATATCTTGGATGACCTGTATCCGCACGAATTCGTTGTACGCGCTTCAGTTGGCCATGTATGTGATTTACCTAATCATGAGATCGGTTTCTCATATCCAGCCTTTGTTCCTAAATACGAAATATCTCAAAATAAAACACGCGTTGTTCAAGAATTAAGACAGGCTGCTAAAAATGCAGATACGGTTTTCCTCGCAACTGACTTGGACCGTGAAGGTGAAGCCATTGCATATCACTTAAAACGTATCCTGAACTTATCTGACGATCAGTATATTCGCGTCAAATATAACGCTATTGATAAAACTACGATCGCTAATGCACTTCAAAATGGTGAAGAGCTGGATCAAGGTATGGTGGCATCTCAAGAAACACGCCGTTTCCTTGACCGTATGATCGGTTTTTACTTGTATGAGCCAATTTCAAATATTTTAAAAGGCAAATTTCCTGTTGGCCGTGTTCAATCTGCCGTACTCGTTGTGCTTGGTGATTTAGAAGATCTACTGAAAAACTTCAAATCACATGAACATTACAACCTTGAAGTAACTCTAAAACAAGGTTGGGCTGCGAAATGGGATTTTTCTAAGTGGCTTAATCCTGAAATGAAGGATGTGCACAATAACCAGTGGTTAGATAAAGCTTCAATTACCCGTCTACAAAGCGAAATTGATAAAAAAGACTTAACCATTACCAGTGTTGAAACTAAGCCATCTTTCCGTAGTGCTCCAGCGCCGTTTATTACTGTTGATCTGCAAGCTGCAGCTGCAGCGCGTCTTGGTTTGGATCTAAAACAAACTATGGATGCAGCGCAAAAGTTATATGAAGGTGGTTATATCACTTACCATCGTACTGATGCTGCCGTAATTTCGCCTGAGGGCATGCAAGCTCTAGAAGCTTTTGGTGAGAGAGAGGGCATTGCGATTATCGGCAATAAAGCCAAATCTCGCGATGGTGCTCAAGAAGCACATGAATGTATTCGTCCTAGTGACTTCTTTACCTTTGAAGCTGGTGAGGACAAAGTTCAAAAGGATCTATACCGTCTAATCTGGTTGCGTACTGTTGCATCGCAAATGGCTCCAGCTGAATACGAAGTTAAATCCGTTGTAGGTGTCTATAAAGATGTCACGCTCAATGTAGATGGTGAAAGCATTACTAAAGATGCTGAATTCAAAGCTTCTAGCCGTATCTTAAAGGAAGATGGTTGGTTGGGTTTATTAAAGACCTACAGTATTGATGAAAATGCACTTGAATACGTGGACGGTGAAGAAGATTCAGAAAAAGAACCTGAACATACGCTACCTATGGATATTGAGGTCGGTCAAAACCACAATGTTATTGCTGGTAAAGTTATCGCGACCAAAACCAAACCACGTTCACGCTACACCGTACCATCATTGGTCAAATTACTTGAGAAAAAAGGAATTGGTCGTCCTAGTACTTATCAATCAATCTTTGAACGTTTAATCAAGCACGGCTATATCAAGCTTGTTAAAAAGAAAATTGAAGTTACACCGCATGGATTGACCTTGATTCAAAACATTAGAGGTAAGTTTAGTTTTGCAGATCCGCTTTACACCAAAGAAATTGAAGAAACACTGGATCTAATCGCTACTGGTGATGCCGATTACAAACAAGAACTCCAAAAGTTCCATTTAGGGATTGAAAGTGAATTAGGACAGTTCTCAAAACATTGGCTTGATTCATTCCCTATCTACAAATGTAATAACTGTGATGACGGACGCATGTTGCCGAAAATCGGTACCAATCGCGACAAAACAACATCGGTCTACTGGTCATGTAATTCATGCAAAAGTTCAGCGCCAAACAGAAATGTTGATGGTAAAGATGAACCGGGTAAGCCAACTGTACGTGAGCCAACTGCTCATTTATGTTTATGTGGCAAATCACTGACTCAGGTTACAACTGATAAATCTGTATTTTTTGAGTGCTCTCAACGTGCGTTCGTAGATGGCACCTGTAAAGAAACATACCGTTCTACAAATGACGAAAGCGGTAACTTGGTTCCTGATTTTGACGAATATCGCCGTAACCATACATACAAATGTCAGCTTGAAGGGTGTGGCGGTTGGTTGCGTGAGTTAAAAGGTATTTCAACTTCTTCAGGTAAGCCGTATCACTTCTTTTCTTGTGAAAAATCCAATCCAAACCTGAAAGGCAAAAAATGTAAGTCGGGTCCATTAGAGGTGTTCCCTGATGGTAGTCCTAACTACGAGCCAAGATTCCAAGTGACCAAAACAGAGTATCCATGTATCTGTAAAAAGCCTCTTGTACATACCAAGTACCGCAAAGAACCTGGTGTTTACGAAGAGCGATACAGTTGTGAAGCTGCATCATGTAAACGTTATTTCGACATATTGCCAGATGGATCACCAGATACCCAACTTACAAAATCTCGCACTGGCAACGAAGCCAAGTGTTTTGAGTGTGGCCAGACCATGATTCAGTCTGCATTTAATTTACGTGGTGAACGTAAGTATAAATGGGATTGCTTTAGCTGTGGTGCAAGTGGATACGACAACAACGGTGAGCCAGTTCAACGTGGCAAAAAGAAAGCCAAGTCTAAATCGACCTCTACAAAAGCTAAATCAAGTAAATAATTGAATAGGTGAATAAATGAGTAATCACGAACCAGATGATATGGACAACATCGGGAAGGAAGCTGAAGAAGCGATCAAAATCCAACCCGATGATGAACATGTAAGTGAGCCTGAACAGCCAGCCAAGACAGCAAAGAAGGGCAAAAAAGTAAACATTGATGAAAACTTTTTTGCTAAGCATAAAAAGCTAATCTTGATTGGCGGTGGTGTTCTTTTCTTTTTGTTATTTGCTGTGGTTATTTTTGGCAATCAAAACATCGAAGTTGAACGTCCACAACAAAGCGATGTTGAACTTGAAGCTCGACTGCAGAGTGAAGTTGCAAGACGAGTAAAAGAAGAAAGTATGAAATTGGCTGCTCAGCGCAATAAAATTATCGACCGTATTAGTCGTAACTTTGACTGTAACGCACCACAAGTATTCTGTCATGCACAAGATACGTCAGAACCGTATTCAACTGTCGTTTCTAGTTTGCAGAACTTCCAATTTCAGCCAGATACGCCGTATGAAGTTTACATTGAAGTCTACCCCTTGAAAGTGGATGCCCAAAACCCACAAACAAGTCAGCGTAAAGGAAGTGTTTGTAGCGCGAACAACGTGCACCTTTTCTTATGCCAAAAAATCGTAATGAAAAATCCTGCGCTTATGGCCAATCAGATCCGCGAACTATATGCGCTACTAACGCCGTCTATGACTTATCGCTTGCAGATCAGCAGTCGTCCAATTACGCCAAGTGACATCGATCTGACATTGATTACTACCGAACTGGACAAAATGAATGCCGATTCTGCAACTGCTAGTGAACCTGAATTGGAGTGTGTACCGCCAGATCCTAAAAAAGATCCTGTTGCGTACAACTTATACGAAACAGGGGGCATGTCTTGTCAAGACATCATGAAGGACTTAGCTGCACGTAAGACAACTGCTCCAGCTGGTCAACCTGGTCAAGCTCAACAAAGTGGTGGTGAACAACCACAACATCCTGATGCATTTGGTACGCCAGTAGCAACACATTAAACATACTAATAAGAAACGGATTGATTTTGGTTAATCCGCTATTAATTGGCTTTTGGTTGAGAATACTAATTTAAGCATCTGTTTATCAAATAGATCTTAAAAAAATGAAACAATAAAATGCAGATTTATTCTGCATTTTTTAATTTTCACATTACAATAGTTTAAATTCGCAACTTTTAAGCAACCGGGTACGCTATGAACAACCCAACCAAAATTCAAGATCTGCAAGTGGCAGATTTGCCGTCCACGTTTAAGCTGAAGAAAAAACATAAAGAAGAAGTTTTTCTGAAGTACAAAGAGTTGAATGAGGCACTATTCAAAGTAGGGTACATTCCAGTGACGTTCTCAGACTTTGTGCATGCACTTATAGAAACTGGCGTAAAGGGATTTTCTGTCGAAGAATATGTCAACGCTCAATTAAACTCTTAATTTTAGAACTCTAATTATTTTTTTGATGTCAAAAAAAATGGACCACATTCGTAATCCATTCCTTTATTTTCTTTAACGATTAACTTTCTATTTTGGTACCACACTGAGGGCAAAACAGCATATTGTCCTGAAGTGGTTCACCACATTTCACACAAAACATATTCTTTTTCGGTTTGATGATCACTGGTACTTGATCTGATAGATCCTGACTGTGTGTTTCAGGGTTATTCATCAATCCAAGATGTGTACCATGTGTTCTTGGTGAGTTTTTATTGATTGCGCTATTCATCTGGTTCATAGATGACATGCGGTTAATATCTACTTCAGACGTTGGGGCAACCACAATGCTTTGGCTTTTGGCAAAGTCGGCTAAATGCTCTTTCAGTACAACAGCATCATCAGTACAAGCAGTCATGCTCAAGATCGCACGGTTTTGATATTTACCGAAGGTCGTTGTGCTAATTTCAGCGTACCAGACACGTAACGTCATGGTTTCAACATTGATGACTTCTTTTTGTGATTTCACGCTGTCGTCAAGGTAACGGCCAAAGTTCATTTGAGACAATTGATAGCTACCTTTAGCCTCAACCCATATTAGTTTTGATACAAAGTCAAAACGGCTCCATAGGTAATTACCGTGCTCAAAACAAAACTTCCCTAAGATCCACATCGATACACCAAAGAAACCATAAGTGAAGTCGCTAAAATCCAGATAGCTTCCGTTATATAGACCTTTGGCAAAAATAGTCATTAATACGACTGAAGCAATAAAACTTAACAATCCAAAACTATTGAGGATGGCTAACCAGCGATACTTTTCTTCTTTGAAGCATGAGCTCAATGTCATATCACGAAGGGTATTGATTGGCACTGGTTGAGTTTCTTCTAAGATCTCACCCTCAAAAGCACCGTTTTTACTGCGAGAGTTGATAACTGGCAACTGGCGTGAATAGATTCTGTTAGGAATAGCACTTTCCCAATTCTTTTGTAGATGGCGTTCAAGTTCATCAAACAATTGCATTGGTTGGCAATTCATACTCAAACTATCCTGAACGACTCCAGCACTGGCTTGTGGTGGCTGTTTTACCATTTGAGCAATCACGGCCAAGAAGAATATCGCAATCGCAATCAGCGCTGCAATTAACGTAAAAATTGCTTTATCCATGCTTGGCAACCAAATAGGTGCAACTGCATGTTGGGTAAGGATAGGAACCAATACAGGTCCAAGAATGGCGACTAAAACCAAACCAATGACTTTAGATAAACCAATTTCTTGTGCACCTGAGTTCGGATTAGCCATAGGACGCAATAAAACAATCAAAATAATGGCGTTGTAAACAATCCCAAGCCAAGCACCTGTATTGGGTGATGCACCCACATACGCGATTAGAGCACTCACTAAGGTAATCAGAAAAACAATCGCATTTTGAAATTGAGCTTCTGCAGCGTTACGGATGAATAATGGCGAAAAAATAAGATTAGGGAACAGTGAATATAGAATCCCGTTCACTGAGCCTTTTGGTTCTTCATAAATCAAAGCGCTTTGGCGTAGGATCTCTTTAATATCGGTTGCACCAGGATAAGCACCAGTTTCTTGAATGGATAACTCCTGTGCAAGTCCGGCTGGTTGATCACGACCAAAGTAGAACTTTAGGTTTGATAAGCCTGTGGTCAGCAGTAGAGCGCCATAACTGAACATTGCTAGACCAACTATAAGCGGTGGTAGTGCAACAAATACACCGTTACTGAATAGACCTTTTGCACTGAAAATTAAGCTTAGGCCAGCCAGCATAAAAACGATGGCACCGATCACTTTAAAAATGTTTTCTATTCGGTAGGGATTAGGGAATTCAAACCGCTTATCTTGCGAGTTATATTCATATGCCATTTTTAATACTCCTTAACGCATTTATCTAATTACGTTTTAACTGGTTAATTATAACTAAGTCGTGGGGTATAAAGTTTTTTTAGTTAAAATGAATCACTGTTTTAGTTAAGTTTTAATAAGGGAATTTAAAAAGTATTTTAAAGGCGCATTAAAAAAGGGGATAACGAATCCCCTTTAAAGATGTACCAAGCTTATGTGCTGTTATTTGTTTTGATCTGCTTGTTTTTGAGCATCTGCAGCTGCAGCGTTCAGCATAGAAGACATATCATTTTGCTCGTCCTCTTTTGGTGGATTTTGTTCTGCAGTTTTTTGATGTGCATCAAAATCGTGGCCCTCAACTTTTGAAGGTTTTTCATTATCGACATAAGCTTCACGCGCTGCTTGTAGGTCTGCAGATGGATCTACTTTGTCAATTTGTTCATCTGGTTGAATAGGTTTTGATTGAGATGTTGATTCTTCTTTTTTACTACAACCAACTAAAACCAAACCTACAGATAATAAGCCAGTTAATAATAGAGTTTTGAATGACATTTAATCGCCTCCAGCGAAACATAAGCAAAGGTATAGTCACATATACTTATAATGTATATACCAAAATTTAACTAAAACTAGTCCGTTGTATAACGTGACCTTTATAAAAACGGTTTAAGTATATACCAATTGCAAATTTTCTTGTTATCGGCTGAAAGCTAATAGAATAGGGTATCGCTTAACGACACTATATAATGGCAAAAAAAAACCACCTTTTACGGTGGTTTCACTAGTTTTAAAGATTAAATCTCTTTAAGGTCTAGATTTTGTTCGCAATAACTACGTACAGCTTCTTTATCTGAAGGATCTAAACCCTTTTCAATCATTTCTTCACGTAACCATTTAATTACTTGACCGCGACCAGCCCAACGTAAGCTGTTGTTTTCACGGTGAACCCATTCATGCGTAAGCTTACGTTTTTGACGTCTTACAGGCTCAACTTTTGTGGTATCAATGTGGTTGTTTTTTAGATATTCACTAAGTGTATGGATGTCCACAACACCATCGGCAGTAATTTTTTCTGAAATGATTGCATTAATGGCACTAACAGCATCGTGAAAAGCTTTATTTTCTTTAACGACTAGTTGTTGTTGAAGTTCTTCAATATAATTCTGAAGTTCAACAGGTGACATTTGAGCAACATTTTCTGGTTTTGATACATTTAACATGTCATTAGTTCCAGTATTGCGAGTTAAGTTGTTCATGATTAAACCTTTAGAAATATATTTGAAAATTAATTCAAAATATCTCTTACGACAAAACCATTTTTACACATTTACATTATTAAAATCAATTAGAGTTAATCGTATTTATACCTAAATATACCTTGAAATGGTTTTTCTTATAACTTTTATGTCTGGAATTTCCTTAAACCTAATGACAGGAATGCCAGCACTCTTCAAAAGCTCGTCACGCCTTTTATCTTTATCCTGGGTATATTTATGATAATGCCCATCAAGCTCAATAGATAATATAGGATTGTAGTCTTCATCAACAATCAAATAGTCCACGTAAAGCCTAGAAAACTGATTTCGGGTACTTATGTTTTGCGTGGTCATAAAAGCACTCATGCTTACTTGCACCAAAATGTTGCGTGATGGAATGACCTGTTCTAGTGCATCAAGCATTGTAATCTCGTCTTTTGTAAGGACTTTTTTAGATACAAGCTCCTGATTCTTTTGAGGCTTACGATAGCCTTTTTTTGAATTCTTTTTGGCTTTAGTTTTAGGTTTGCGAAATACGCCACATAAAGCAAAAACGAACTTATACACTATATAAAACAATAATGAATAAATTATAGACTTTAACAAAAAGGAATTTAAAATCGTTTCCATAAACCTAATACACAACAAATTTTAAAGGGTGCTTAAACTTCTTAAACATATTAGATAGTTTTAACGGTGATTGATACGAATTAACTAAAAATGTTTAAGGACTATTAGTGATGCAATGTTAAAAATAGTATAATCTTGTAAAGACAGCTTAGAAGCAGTTTTAAAAGTAAAACTGGTTCTCACAAATAACACCGACTATTTCACTGGAAAAGTTTAAAATGGTATTTAATAAACGTACTTTAGCTTTACTGATTGGTACAATCTCGCTATCAGCACACCTCTATGCCAACAACACAACCGTTAAAGTCTCACAAACTCCAATTGTATCATCTTCACCAATTCCCTTAGTTAAAGCGAATGCAATTGAACAATATTATATCAATGTTAAACATCGCTTTAATGGTGCGGAATTTGAACAACCGCCTCGTAAAATTAAGAGCATTAAACTTAACTTGAATGTTATTAATAACGGGGAAGTGGTTTTAACGGCGCACGAAGCTGATAAATCCAAGCTGGAAGACTATTTACAGCAAAACCCTAAAAACTCGGAACTATTGGCCAGTTACGTTGCTCGTATGATCAATTACAACCACGGCTATACGGTTCCTGAAAACAAGGGTAAATACAGCAAGTATGCAAGTACGACTGTATATGAAGCTCTTCTTGATGAATTGAACTATAACTTCGCAACTACGCCAGTAGGATCAGTAGATAGCTATGCAAGCCAACAACAGCTTGAATCTGCTTATCTATACATCCTTTCTCGTTTAGATCCACAAGAAAAAGCGGTGTTTTGGCAATTTGTGAACACATACAAAGTAGGGGATAAGATTGAGATCCCTGAAGGTACTGTTATAGCAGATGTCTTGAACACTTATAAAATCCAATTGAATTTTAAAGCGCCTTAATCACTAAACAAGTAAGGAATATTTTCGAGTAGCTGAAAAGGAAAGTCATTTCAAATATCAGGTTATGTAGGGAAAAAAATTACTGTTTGTGGTACTGGTGTTTTATCCAATCATAAAGGAAAGTTTCAAATTAAAATTGCCGACCTACGTTCTTTGACTTTTAGATAGATGTTATTCAGGTTGGGATTCCGTAATTATTAAGCCTTTTCCTTTTTGCATTAAAAAAGCCTACATTGTAGGCTTTTAGCTTTTTTAGATCTGTATTACTGAATTAAGTCGTCAACGGCTTCACCAAGGTAGGTTGGATCGTATTGCTTATACAAATAGTTTTCCAGAATTGGTAAATCTGGTGCTAAAACCATTCGCGTAATTTTAGGACGATCTTCTTCAAGGTTAAGCTTCACATGTACGGCGAAGAAATCAATGTTGTTCGTGATGAAGTCATATTCTTTACGACCAGCACTTTTGAGTTGATCAACCATACGCGAAAAGAAGCGGTTATTCGTAATAGAGCAATTCAAGAACTCTAACGCATCTTTTTCAGTAACATTAATTTCAATAATGTTATTGAGGAAGGCTAGCTCTGGTTTAATTAAGTTGCCGTTACGGTCTGCAGTTAGACATTTTGTAGAAAAGGTACCAATACCAGCCATACGACCATCATATTTCACAAAACCGTGCTCTTCAGATGCAACTAAGTTTGACGCATGAACGTATAGAGTAGGGTGGTGCTTTGTATTCCACTCTAAATCAATAACGTCAGTTTCATTTTCTACATAGAGAGTTTGTAAAAGGGATCTATTGAGGTTGGTATAGAGGACTTGATCAAGCTCTAATACTTTGCGGCGATATAGCTCAGCGAAGGCAATACCGTACTGAGATAAGATATTACATGTTGTATTGAAGCTATTGCAGTAAATCGCACGGTTATCGTTACCGCCGTCTCGATCCTCACTGACCACAATTACATGGTTCCCTAAAACACCATTGATTTTATAAACCACAATTGAGCCTAATGCGAAGTTTTGGGTAAGTAGTTCTTCACCCTCAAATCGTACTGCCGTGCAGTTTTTAATATTTTCTGCGCTTAAAGGATAATTACCCGGTGTGATGGACCACAATGTTGAGACTGGTACAAATAGAGGCTCAATAGAACTACTTAAGTCAACTCGACCAATCGTGATGATGCTTGTGCCGTTAAAACTATCGCCCTTGTGTTCTGCAACGGCTGATGTTCCGATCGTACCTGGTATTTGTGCGTTCTCTGAAGCGCTATTATTTGGTACAACTGATTCTGTCATGAAACAACTCACTAAAAGTTTTATCTTTGTTTAAAAATACCACATGATAAATAGTATTAAAACTTATACCACTATTATAAGATGATCTTTAAGATTCATAAAGGTATATTTATGCTAAACCATAAAACCCAAGTTTGTTTTTTTAATAACCTGATTGGACGTTTTTATAAAAACCATTTGATCATAGATGTTAAACCTTTAAACCTAGATTTTATTTTAGATGTTATTGAATTCCCGACATCAATTGAAGGTTTCAAAAAAGCACCTAAAGTATCAAAAATTAAAATACCTTTTACGCAACTTGCTCAGGATCTTCAGCCACAAAATTACCTAGATTTAGTCCAATCTGATGCCAAAAATCTGTATCTGCAGATTGGGCAAGAAAGACGTTATATTCACGGCGAACAAACTAATTTTTCATATGCTACATCGGTGTTTCAGCAGATCGGTGATGATGAAGTGCTCCAGCTTGAGGCTTTGAACTATGCACTGAAGCTCCAAAGCATTACTAATGGTATTCAGCAACATACAACAGCGATTGAGACATATATCGAGCTAAAGCCTTTACGATATGCGTTTAGCTTAGATACGTTCATAAGTGCAACTGCAGATCTAGATCAACCTTTCGATACTCGTGAAGCGCTTTCTGGCCATATCGTTAACCATTGGGAAAAATGGGTTAAAGCAAACAATATCACCAGTGAAAGTTCTTATGATGCGGTGCTAATAAATACCGATAAATTAATACTGGTTCGAGTCGGTATTCACTCATTCTCAGTGAAGATTACAGACCTTGAAGTGGCTGACGGCGTTATCTATGCTTCTCTTTGTGATTTAGAGCTCTTACAGGTGCTTCTACCAACGTTCTTTGATGGTATACCTTGCCGTATTACTGCATATGCCGATATGAACATTCAATATGCTGTATCGCAATATAAGACTTGGCTATCAAGTCAAAACCTGAAGAAGATCCAGTACGTTCGCAAACAAGGTATTGAGAAGTACTTGCGTAAAAAATTAGAAGATGAAAGTGACTTAATCGGTAACGCGCAACTTGCCAAAACCTTAATGAATACCAGCTATACAGAACAAACAGTCTCGTTTTTTTCTGACGCTTGGGGATTATCGTACGCAAACCATTTTGAGAAGAAAATTCGTCATGCTTTTGATCTGGTCATACAGGCTTTGGATCATGAAGGGATCTCATTAGAGCAGCTGCAGTTCATCAATAGCCTAACAAAAGGGGCAATTGAGAATGCTATTAACGAGATGCTGAACAAGACTGGTTCACCGTTAAACGTGGTACCAACACTCACTCAAGAATTACTGTTAATTTGCGATGAATTCAATGCCAAAAAACTCAACATATCAAGTGAGCTCTTAGATGCAATCACTCAGTTTGCAGAACAATATGCAGTATCACCACTGTTGGCCATTAAGCGTGATAGCGCCGTGTATTTGCTGTATGAACCATTAGATGCCGATAATCAGTTAATTGATTATGAATGGTTTTCTACTGCGG
This sequence comes from Acinetobacter sp. YH01019, assembly GCF_013420285.1. Taxonomy (NCBI): domain Bacteria; kingdom Pseudomonadati; phylum Pseudomonadota; class Gammaproteobacteria; order Moraxellales; family Moraxellaceae; genus Acinetobacter; species Acinetobacter sp. YH01019. The sequence goes on along the minus strand of NZ_VOYM01000012.1, from coordinate 4,431 downwards.
TATATACCAAAAATCAGTTTGTGCCTGAAGCAGATGAACAACATAAAACAAATGTAGCGGATCTTCTTAAATCGGTTGAAGTACTGCATGTATTCAAGCCGAATATCCTGTCGTGGACCAATGGCAAGGTATTTGAAACGCCAGAAGAAAAGAAAAATGCTTTTATGTTATGTCTCACACCTGAAGCATTTGAAAATCAAATAGAATTCTTAAGCACGAAGAACGCAATACCAGGATATTTTAAAAACCTGATTACATCCTTAGGTGGTTTAAATTCAGTGGCCACGGAACAAGATAAATACGGTGTATTTTTGATTGAGTCGATCGCTAAAAATTTGACTGGTTTTGCATATCAAGGACAACTCTTTCCTATCGATCAAAATGCCCAAATTGACTTAGATCAATGCTCAAATTTAACGCTTAATTCTAAACTACTACCAAAAAACTACCTGACCTTTAAAAGACTAATGAGATTAAGCGATAGTTTAACGAATGGCGTTAAATAGGTTTAAGGAATATTATTATTTTTACTTTAAGTTTAAATAGTGGTTTTTTAAATGCACAAAAATAAAGTATTATAGTTTCAAACTTAAAACCCTTTTTAAAGTTATATAGAGAATACTGAATGAAACTATTAAAAACTGCGATGGTGGGTATCCTTGGTACTGTATTAGCGCATACAGCTTTCGCATTTGAGGATGAAACTATCCCAACACCGAACTTTAAGGAAGCGTATGTAGGACTTTTAACGCCATCTAAAAGCTTTAATGTTGTTGCTGGTGGTCTTAGACCTGAGATTAGCGAATACAAACTGTCTGATAGCTATTTTGAAAACAATTCAAATCAGCGTTATAAAGCGACAGCTCACCTTTACCAGCAAATGAATACTCAGCAACGTGCGATGTATATATTGCTTCAACATACAGCGTACTTAAACGATATTTTCTATCCTCAACGTAATCCGCTGACCAATCCGAACGTATCTGACGAACAATTAAATGTAGAGCCGGTACTTAAAAAGCTCCAGTCATTCCGTACTGATAATGGCCTGGTTGAAAAAGTTGTAGACCGTGAAACGATGCTCCAAGCATTAAAAGCACATTATGACTATTACATGCGTGACCAATTCACCGTGCGTTTTTATGGCAAAAACCAAAATACCTTTACCTATGGCATTGATAACTTTTCAGGTTTAAAAATTCGTTCGGTAGAAGGGAATATTCGCATTGTCGATCGCAAAACAGGTACATTGTTGGGTGATTCAATGATTAAGTTAAACCACTGGATTCCATCTAACCGTGCCAAAGAGCGCCGTACTATTGATTTGCCGTCTACCATGCCTGAGTGGAAGGACGTAGACATTAAAGATCTTGCAATCAAATTCCAACCAACTGCAATCACTACCATGCAGGGTAAACGCATTGATATTAATAAGATCTATGCGTACAACACTGAAAAATTCAATTTTTAATGCATAAAGCGGTCTATCTCGACCGCTATTTTTTTTGCTTATGTACAATTATTAACCGTAGCCTAAGCAAAAGTTATAAGTTACTTTTCCCACGAATCAAACTAAGGTTGAACCTATGAAAAAAGCTCTCCTATCAATTGCCACTGTAATCATGGTCGGGGATGCTCAGAAGTGCCGAATGATATGTCACATATCGATGTTTTTTCTTCCGATCGCTACCTATCAACTGCACATCAATTTAATAAGCTTGTTGATGATACGTTTAAGTATCCGTATTCTAAAATACCGTTTTTTCTAGTGACGAAAGGGTGGAGTGTTAGTGGTCCAAAAGAGCCAGTATCGCAAATTGTGTATAGTTGCTTAACTTCTAATGAAGTGGAATTAGTGACAAAAATTAAGCCACTCATGCCCGAAGTGACCTACATCAAAACACCTGAAAATCAGGTGAAAAATTGCATCATTAAACATTCAAATGACTCAATTAATGCTGATGCATTGAATGACCTTAAAGCTTTCCCTTTATTCCAAAAATATGCAGACAACCCATTTTTACGTAAGACCGTGGATGCTGCGAAAGCAGATGGCAAAATCTCAGTAAAAGAATATATGGATATTGTGCAAATTGTCATAAAATTAATTGGGGCTGACAAACAGGTTCAGCTAGAGAAAACTATCCAAGAGCTTTAAGTATTCATATGTCGGAAAATCTATCCATGCATAGCATGACGAACGAAGAATTGATTCAAGAATGGCTTGATAGCCTGAAGCTTGAAAACAAATCCGACATGACGATTAATGAATACAAAAAGTGCATACTTTTGATGTTGGAAATGCCTTTTTTTAAAGGCAAACATCTCTTGGATCTCAACCGTGAATATATCTCTTTATTTCGCTTACACCGGGCAGATGTGGATGCTGTTTCCGCACGAACACTGAATAAAAACTTATCTGGCATCAAAAATTTTCTGAGCTATTGCTTGCGAAGAAAATACATACTGGAAAACTTCTTTACTGATATTCAGGTGAAGTACAAAAATAATTCCTTACCGCGACCAATCGCCGTGGACACATTGAATGAGATCCTTGATAACAAGGCTCCATTAAATCCTAAATACAACAACCAAAAATTAAGAGATCTAGCAGCTGCAGAAATTGCATATTCTGGCGGTTTACGTATCTCTGAATTACATGCCATCAAACTAAGTGATATCAACCTCAGTGCTATGCAACTAAAGGTATTGGGTAAAGGAAATAATGAACGGATTGTTTTTTTAGGAAAAAAATCACTAGAGGCTATTTCTACTTGGCTTTTAGTTCGTAATCGTTGGATTTCAAAAGCTGGAGTAGAAGACTGCGGATATTTATTCATTGCACCATCTGGCAAACATATTGCGAAAAACCATTTAGGTGCATGCATTACAGCTCTGTTAAAGGCGCATGGTTCTGGAAATATTGGTAGTACTCATGCTTTGAGACATAGTTTTGCATCGCACTTGTATAACAAAACAAAAAATATTCGCGCCGTTCAGGAAATGCTAGGTCATAAATCACTATCTTCGACACAAGTATATATTCTTGTAGATCACGAAACGTTGATTAGTTCTTATAAAGATGCACATCCACGCGCTAGAGCGAACCAAGATTAATAATTTATTCGCTTCTTGTACTTCTAAAGATATATCGTAAACGATCGAAATAATTAACTTTTGATGGTGCCCGTAATGGCTAAGACTTTTGAACAAGTAAAAAAAGAATTTTTCAATACAAGGGTCATCACAAACAATCGACTACCTAAGCGTGGTGAAAGCCACAAAATTGCTGTGAAACTTGGTTTAATAGACCAAAAACAATCAACATATGTTAAAAAACAGAAACTTTCATATGTTGGCTTATCTGTAATTGAGTGTTTTGAAGAAGCTGGTTTAGATGATGTCTATATCAATGAAAAAATTGAAGAGTTTTCAGAGCTAAAAAACTATACTTCATTACATAAGGCATTAAGAATACTTGATGACGGCCACATGGCCCGTTTAGCAAAAAAATTAGAGGTTTCAGTCGATATGCTCAATGCGACATTGGCTGTGCTGAATAAAATATAAAAAACGGATTGAACCAACCCATGAATGCAAATGAGCTTTATGAAAAGTTACAGCAAATTGGTAAGCCACTGGTCCACGTAGAAAGCCTCGTATCTACAATGCAGTTGGAAATCCCTGTTGAGGAGATTGAAAAACACATTGAACTTTTCGGGGTTAATTTTTTACTGGTAGAAGTTGTTCGATATACCTTTGACGGTTTTCTATCTCCAGAGTACCAACACTATATAGACGAATTCATTGCAGAAAATGAACTGGATGAAGATGTCATTTTGAATATCAGAAATAAAACATCATCAGATATAGGCCTGGTTAATGTTGGCTTTAATCTAAATGGTTGCATCCTTGGCTTAACCCATACGGATGAATGGATGGAACATTTATTCCACTTGGTTAAGTTCATTACTGACAGTGAAAAACGCGAGAAAAGTAGGAACTTTTTGTCTGAACAAGACAAAATCAAGGAACAAAAAGTTTTAGAAAAACAAGCCAAAGAAAAAGAAAGGGAAGTGATGATTCAACAGGTAGAGGATCTCACCAATACCGATGATTTTAAATTATGCAAAACGAAGGGTGAAATATTGTTGTTTTGGGAAAAGAACATTCCTGACCTATACAAAACTCTATCCAGAACTTTTATGGAAACAATGTCTAAGAAATATATCTCTATATTGCGTGGCTCATGAAGTGATACGATATGAGGAAGAACAACGAGTAGTGCATAAATCAGCGTTCTTAGAGATGGATCCGTAAATTTGAACAACTCCTATAAGTGATATTCTGCTCCTCAAATGATGTTATAAACATCAATATATGGAGTATTTTATGGCACGTAGACCAAGAAGAAATCATTCAAATGATTTT
>NZ_VOYM01000122.1:0-5949 GCF_013420285.1 Acinetobacter sp. YH01019 | reverse complement strand
GGACAAGCATCGTCATTTTATTATGGTCAGCCTCAGGGTGAAGTGTGTCTAATCAACAGGGTTTTCGGTCTCTAAGTACTTTTTAAAGGGAACATCATCGACTCAAATCTCTATTTGCAACAGTGCCTTAAATAGTCCTATCATCCATAGGGCTTGAAAAAACGGCTCCAGAAGCCCCTTTTTTCTGGTTCTGGCTCAATATGTTCAGGGACTGGAATACGCTTATTTTCCTTTTGTTCCGGAGTAGTCAATCCGTCATCTTTCTGGTCTGGTTCTAGTTTAGGATTCTCTATCATCTCAGAATCAACAGGAGGAACAACTTTGTGCTCTTCTACCCCTGTTTTTGGTTGTTCAAGCTGACCTTTAAACTCAATTCTATGAGTCAAATCTTCTATGTGTTGCATCAAAGCCTTTTCTCTGTGATTGGCTAAGTCCAATTGATTTTTAAGTAATGAAATTTGATCTTTTAATACAGTTTCGACTTCTGACTGGACGTGTACATGTACATCCTTCTGTACGTGTTCAGTGCGTGTACTGGACTGAACACCTGAAGGATTTCCGTAGACTCTGATAAGTTCAGATAGATCTATAAGACCATCATGATCCCTTGATAATTCACCATTTTTTATAGCTTCGTATATTGTTGTACGTGATTTTTTAAAGGCTTTACTAGCGTCCATAACGCTAAATTTTGTTGTGTTCAATGGAATCCCTCAGTGCGTGTACAAGGATGTTCATCTGAACATTCTACCTAAACATGAAATTTATTTTGTATTAAAGCCTACTTTCTTTAGATAGGGGAGTAGCTCTTCAATTTTTTTGTTCAATAGTAAGGTCGACATTGAATTCTGCTAATTTTTCAATCCATCTATTACCTTCGTTGTTCTTAAAATCAGTTTTTATTCTTTCTACTAATTCGTCTGTAGTCTCACCAGATTCTTTGAATCTCAAGCTCAATTCTTCACTTTGAATTATCGTTAAATAAACCATTTTTGCAGTTATTTTATTTTGCGCTTGGTTACTACCAGTTTCACTTTGTTGATTAGCTCCAATAGTTTTCTTTTTTCTAACTATAAAATTAACATGACTAGCTTTGCGTCCTTCTTTCTTAACTGCTTTAAACTCAATAGTCAGTTCTGTTTTAGAGTTAATGTCATCAATATGAGGTTTAAGAATAGTACTTTTGAAATCTCTATATTCTGGGTATGAATTTTCTGCTAGACCTAAAGCACTTTTTAATTCTTTAATGGATACATCGAAATTAGAACGAAATTCATTTTGTACCAAGAATGGGTAAAGTTTTAAACCGTGACCATGTAAGGCAACAGCCGACTTAACTTTAAATTTTGTATACGAATTTTGTTTATTAAAAACATACATAATGTATAGGGCAAAATGCGTGAAAGAAATATAAAAACATCCATCCTTGTATGAGCATGTACTAATGAGTCTTGTTCGAATTTCTCGATCTTTTCCAGGATGATAAAAAACTACACTGTGGTCGTAGAGAGCATCTACTACTCGGTTTAAGGCTACATAAGCACTGCTTGGCTTTAAGCCCGTCAATTCAGCATATTCTTTAGCTGTTACAGTGAATTCTGTTGTTTCATTGGGATCTGATGCTAGCCGAACTTTAGGGCTAAAAAAGAATAGCAATTTTAGAATATCGTCTTTTGGTGATTTCTCATGCTTCAATTGCCAGAAAATATTTTGAAAGACAGCATAGTCTTTTGGATAACGTTTGGCAGGTGCTGCAAGAGGAAAAAGAGATTTGTCATGTTCCTCAAAATTTTTAATTTTCTTTAATGATACAGCCATCTAAAATCACTATTCTTCTATTATGTGGTGGTATTTTTAATGCTATTCACCCCCACTTATTAAGTCAAGCATATCTTGATTACAACCTAACATTTCGCCCCCACTAACCTAACATTTCGCCCCCACTAACCTAACATTTCGCCCCCACTAACCTAACATTTCGCCCCCACTAACCTAACATTTCGCCCCCACTAACCTAACATTTCGCCCCCACTTAAAGTCAAAAACCTAACATTTCGCCCCCACTTAAAGTCAAAAACCTAACATTTCGCCCCCACTTTAGTGTCTGAAACACTGGTATAGCAACACATTGAGACTGGTCGTAAAGCTTTTTAAAAGCTTTTTAAAAGCTATTAAAAGCTTTTAATAAAGCTTTTAAAATTAATAAATGAAAAATTGCCCTTGGTTTTCGCTACGCTCAAACTCTATTGAATCTCGCTTTCGCTCGATTCGCCGGGGCAATTTTTTGGTTTATGTTTTCGTGAATTTAAGAAAAAGCAAAAGCAAGATCAAAAGCAACTCGGAATTCGCTTCGCTCATAGAGCTTTTTTACTCGCTACGCTCGGTCTAGGCTCAAATTTCTGCATATGATTTACGCTTATTTAGGCTTCACAGCTTAAAAAACGGTTTTTCAGAGAGTCTAGGCGCGAATTTTGGTGGTTCGCTCGTAGACACTCGCTCTATAGATGCTTATACAAGGCTTAAAATGGCGTTTTTTAGCCCGATTACAAAGTCATGTGATGAAATGATGGTTTTTGCTATGAAGTGGCTTAAATCGCAAATGAGAGCGAAATAGAGTTATTTTTATAAAGACAAACCCAGCCCCTAAGGGGCTGGGTTCTTAAAACCACTAGTTTGTACGTATTTATACTGCATCAACAGTTTGAAAATATCATTGTCGGCCAAGACAACTAATTTTCACGATTGTAGAATCGTTTTAAGACAGTTTTTTCGGTAAATCATGCTAGCCAAAGCATGTTGATACCACTCGAATATTACCGAAAAAAATCTGTTTTCAATCACCTTAAACATCACCAACTTATCGGCATAGACTTTCCCAATTAACAGCGCTTACGTTTTTATTCGCTCGAACTGTCTGCAACCTCGATGTAGCTAAGGTTTTGTACTGGTCTATTCTCTAACACTTCTAAAGACCGTCACCGATCACCACCTCGTTGTTTGCCTAGAATTGCTTTTCTGTGAACTCATCAATCAGAAATTAAATATCTACAACTCATACGGTGTGAAGTGCGCCCACGTTAGTTTCACTTGTCTTTGATTTCAATAAAAAACATTGAAATCGAGTAGTACGCTTATCTCTAACTTAACTAAAATCAATTCCATACTTCGCTAGACCGCAGTTCCAAGTCTTTTCTAGCTTATATTTCCTAGTTAAATTAATAAGGTAAAGCACTTACTCTACGCATATCGACTGCCATCAACTATTTTGTAGTTGTATGTTGACAGAGACGACCTTACAGGCTTGAGCTATCCATTGATCTGTCAGCAATTTGCAACGTATCTCTACGAATTCAGCAAATCACCGTACAGTACCGAACGATCCAGTTATTCACCTCACGCCCCTGACACCTTACGATGCCCTCAAAAGCCCACCTGTGCGCCTTGACTATGCCCTTGCGAAGCATCTGCCAAGCGGTTATTAACGCCATTCACCCAATCCTTGAGATGGCTCACCGTAACAAATAAAACAGGGTTAATTCACTAAGTTACCAGTCGCATGTTTTAAACGCTGATAACCCGTCAATTCCCGTGTCCGTGTCGCCCTACTTGCATCCTGTAAAAACAGGAACATAACTTTTGTAACAGGTAGAAAAGAGGAGTCACACCTCTCAGCCCCTATCGTAGCCGCGCCAGCTAGATTTCTCACGCACGCAGCTTCACCGATAAAAATTTTCACAACTTGGCACGTTGCGAAAATGGGTGATGTTGTTTGTTCATGGTTGGCAATCCATGAACAAACAATTTTTAAGGAAAATTGAATGTATGGATTGGCAGTCCAACGAAAAAACAATATCTACAAATCTGATCTTATGCGTATCAAATACCATGTCAAGTCGAATTTTTGGAACTGCTAATTATGCGATAGCATAATTCGGTTATAACTACCTATAACTAGTCTTTTAGATATAACTATTAAAAAAATCTTTGGAATACCTTTAAGAATCTACAAATGAAGGTATATTGATAATTAAATTTTTGGACTAAATAAGAAAAAATGATTTATTACACCACTGGCATAAAAGAGTTCACTCATACGACCCTTGCATGTTTCAGCAAAGGTTACGATTTGGGAATTTTGATTAAACCGAGCAGTTTTAGTAATGCAGAATCCATGCTTGAAAAGTGGAATGACCGCTATGGTTTGCTGAATACACCACAACAGCAGTATCGAAAATTTCTGTCCGGACAAAGTACGTTTTGTTGCATCGTTGCGAATGGCGGTTGTTTTCAGAAAGAAAATCTAACCGAAGCTGATTTTTATCGTTACTTGCGTGATAAATCGAAAAATGAAAATAAGTTATATACCCTTAGACCCCCGACTTTGCTTTTACTTTGCCGTGTAAATGACTTACTTCTACGTTTGCCTGATGGTGTGATTATTCAGAATAAATATGATCATCTTGATTATTTAAATGATCAAATTTCTAAACAGGTCAAAGGTGCTGAAACCTTTGGAAAGATATCCTTAACAGTGGGTGAATATACTTTTTTACAGCTCACAAAACGAGCCAAAAGTATCAAAGAATTGCAAGAAATGGGTTTAAGTGAAAATACCAAACATGCGACTAACTTTACATGGCGTTTGAAGCAAGAAGCGTTTGAGGCTGTGCGTCAACGTGGCGTTAATTTGGTAAATAGCTTTCAAAAAAATAAATCCAATACGGATGTAAAAGAACATTTTGAAAAGTACCTTTTAAGCCTTGAGGGCTATATTGGCTACCGTGGTGTACGTGTGCAGATCGGTAAGTTATATAGCATGTTCACGGCTTATTTTCAGTCAAAAATGAACCGTAGTTTTTTAGGTGCAGGTGGACGAAAGTTAAATCTAAGCTATGTCCGTGCTTCCACTCCAAAAATTAAAAATAATACGGAAATCCATACATATTTTAGGGCTATTAAAGACGAAGCCAATCAAAGCTCAAGAGAGCTACTTTTGGCATGGAAAAGCAGTGAGGAGGGTAAGAGGTTTTTAGCGTCCAAAAGCAGTGATGGCTATGTTTATAGCGATAGTTTTTACAAGGATATTGAGTGATGGCTAAAACCCCTTATTTCAATAAACGTAGGTGGCTTGAGAGCCGACAGGATGAAATTACCGAGCTGTACCGCACGGGTAAAAGTTGGCATGAAATTGTTGAGCATTTAAAAATTTCTCATGCCATGCCCTTTGCCCTGATTGAAGCCGATTTTTTTAAATATTGTGATTTTTTAGTTGATGAGGTTGCGACAAGTCACTTTGAGGAAAATATTGAGCTACAGCGACAGCTCACCGACTTTAAAAAGCAATTTTCTACAATAGAAAAAGCTAAAGAATCTCTAGAACAAGAGAATGAAGCCCTCAAAGAAAAAAACATAAAACTGACTGCTAGAGCAAAGCAGTTGATTCAAGAGTCTAAAGAGCAGGATGAATTTAATGAGGAAAGTCAAAAAATCAATGCCGATCAAGCGAAAAATCTTATTCAGCAGATCAATTTAAATAAACAACTGGAGCAATCCAATACTGCGCTATCACTTAAAAATGAACAGCAGAGCGAAAAATTAGAAAAAATTTCAAAATATATGGATGCTATTCAGGCTGAAATGGATAAGTTTTCAATGTCAGAGGTGGAGTATAAGGAGAAAATTAAAATAGCTCATGATACGATTTTTAGGCTTAAAGCAATGCTAACAGTGCTACTTGTAATATTGTTAGGTTTCGCCTTTAAATCAGGTTTATTTGCGTAGAAAAGACGATTTCACAGAAGATGCGACATTATGTAAATTTGGAGTATAGCCTAACGGAACAAAATAAAGTCTTAAAAAGCAACTCAAAAACCGTATTTATAGACTTAATATTTAATTTCGGTACAATATGTATTTAATTATCTAAACTCTAACGGTACAGAATGCCTA
>NZ_VOYM01000121.1:0-5988 GCF_013420285.1 Acinetobacter sp. YH01019 | reverse complement strand
GTCATGAGAAAGCCCATATAAATGGGTAATGTACAAGTTGCTGTAGAAGCATGTTTAATTCGTCTGATCACAGATACTTTATAAAGTATTTTAATACTTTTTTGAATCCGTCAATGCGTAAGTCCTAAGGTAGTAATAACATACAAACAAAGGCGTATTTATTTGGTCGCTTCAACCCTTTTTTCGGGTTCGTTATCTTTCGTAATTGCATGATGTAAGCAAGTCGTATTTTTAGTTAGAGTATACTGATTTATTGTTAATTTTTTAGATTAAATGGTCAGTTTTTGTCGCATTAGACAATAACATAAACCTGTTGAATGAAACTAGCGCATTCAACAGGAAAATTCATCTTTTTATAATGATATTTATCATACAACAAAGTCATCGCCTAAATAGACTTTACGCACCGTTTCATCAGCTAACACCTCATCAGGTGTGCCTTCTGCAATTACAGCACCTTCACTTACAATATAAGCATGCTCACAAATTGCGAGTGTTTCACGCACATTATGATCAGTAATCAATACCCCAATACCACGGTCTTTCAGTGTACGGATAATATCTTTGATATCGCCCACAGAAATTGGGTCAACACCTGCAAAAGGCTCATCTAGTAGCATAAACTTAGGATCTGCCGCTAAGGCACGCGCAATCTCAGCACGACGACGTTCACCACCTGAAACACTCATACCTAATGAATCTTTAATATGGGTAATTTTAAAATCGGCAAGTAGTTCAGCAAGTCGTTGCTGACGTTGTTGCTTATTTAAATCTTTACGTGTTTCCAAAATTGACATGATATTTTCAGAAATCGTAAGCTTTCTGAAAATCGATGCTTCTTGCGGTAAATAACCGATCCCTTTGCGTGCACGTTCATGCATCGCTAAATCTGATAGATCTAGGTCATCAAGATGAATTTCACCTTTATCCATTCGAACCAGACCGACCACCATATAGAAACTCGTGGTTTTACCTGCACCATTGGGACCGAGTAATCCAACAATTTGACCACTCTGCATACTAAAGGACACATCCTTTACCACCCAGCGCTTACTATAGTTTTTTGCTAAATGCTTAATGCACAGCGTTTGTACTTGCTGATTTTGCTCCATTAATCACGCGCTCCTGGGAAGGATTTAGTGCTTGATGGTGGAATGACAATTTGTACACGACCTGTCGATGAACCCGATTTATTCGGAGTACCTTCAGCAACAATATCACCCTTATTCATACTGTATTTCAATGAATTACCACGAATACTCGCACCATCTTGTTGAAGCAATGCATTACCAGTCATAGTGATGATGCCGGTTTCAGCATTATAGATAATTTTTTGAGCCTGACCTTTGGCTGGGCCTTTAGCTGGATCAGTTTTTTGTTGGAAATGTGCAGGTCCACCTGTCGCAGTGATCGTACTAATTTCTTTTTTACTGTTCAGGTTTGCCACAATTGAATTTGCTTGTAGCTTCATCGTGCCCTGTTCAATGATCACGTTACCAGTGTAAGTCGTGATGCCTGTTTTCTCATTAAATGTTGCACGATCCGCAACCAATGAAATGGGTTGATTACGGTCAGATGGCAAAGCAAAAGCCGCAACCGAGCATAACGCCAGTGAACCGAGTAGCGCTGCACGTTTTAGGAAAGTTTTAGGAGTGTTTCGATTAAGATTATGGTTCATACTTTCCTCGAATATTAAAAAATTCGTATTGACCGTCATTCAAATTGGCTTTTAAACCTTGGCTAGTAAATTCAGCTTGTGGCGAAATCACAGTAACAGGTTTATTCGTCTCAAGTTCACGAGTATCAGGAAATGCAGTAAGTTCATCGGTATGAAACTCCATTTGCCCTTGATTCATCAATTTAGTCGCCACGACTTGCTCACTGAGTACAACTTTTTTATTGTCATCTGTGCCATTTGCTTGTTTTGCAAAGAATGTTGCATCTACCGCACCATCTTTATATGCAGAGGCTTTCAGATTTACCAAGTGTGAGGTTTGTTTCTGCAAATCTTGCTCAAGACGATCGACCTGAGCACGAATATGCAATTTGCCTAATTCATCAGTTTGGGTGATCACAATATTTTCAGCAGAATACGTCATACTTTTAGACGAGTCTGCTTGAAGCTTGTTACCTTTACCACCGAAGTAGTAGTAACCGCCACTTATTGCGGCAATAACCACTGCCGTAACGTATAAAACTTTAGTATCCATAAGCGGAGATTCAATCCAGTGACGGCATCATAGTTTATTAATAAGGTGCACTTGCATATTTTTCAAGTAGTTCCTGGTATACGCCTTTAGATACCAACAACATGTCGCAAATTTCACGTACTGCACCACGACCACCCATAGCTTGAGTTACCAGATCAGCACGACGACGCACTTCTAAATGACCATTGGGTACAGTGACTTTCATCCCCGCAATTGCAAAAGCTGAAAGATCAGGCCAATCATCACCCATATACAAACAATCTGAAGGATCAATACCAAACTGAGCACACGCTTCTTTTAAAGCAACGCCTTTGTCTTCGCGACCTTGAAAAACCAAATCAACACCAAGGTCTGACATGCGCTTATCAACGATATTGCTCTTACGACCTGTAATGATGATAACTTTAATACCCGCTTTTTGAACCAGTTTCATACCTAGTCCATCACGAATATCAAATGATTTAATTTCATCGCCTGTATTGGTCAATGTAACAAAACCATCACTTAAAATACCATCTACATCTAATACCAATGCTTCAATGTGACGCGCTTGTTCTAGCAAAACATATGATGCCATTTAATTAATTTACCCCAGCTTGAATCAGATCATGCATGCTGATAATACCAATGACTTTATTGGCTTCATCAACTACAACAAATTGTGTAATTTTCTTTTCATTCATACGTTCTAACGCATGTACTGCACGAGCATCTTGTGAAATGGTCAATGGATTTTGAATCATTACATCAGACACGTGCATGTTTACATCAAAGCCTTGCTGCTTATCAATTAAACGACGCAAATCACCATCAGTAAAAATACCCAATAATCGATCCTGCTCATCAACAACTGTGGTTAAGCCAAGACGTTTGTTCGAAATTTCGTACAGAACTTTGTTCATTGGTGTATCTGGTGAAACTTTTGGTAAATCTTCACCTGTGTGCATTAAATGTTTTACATGCAGTAATAAGCGTTTACCCAAGGCACCCGCTGGATGAGATCGAGCAAAGTCATCCGATGTAAAGCCACGAGCATCTAATAAAGCCACTGCCAATGCATCACCCAAAGCAAGCGTTGCCGTCGTACTTGAGGTCGGTGCTAAACCTAATGGGCAAGCTTCTTGAATATTTCCAAGCGTCAATGCTACATCAGCATTTTGTGGCATCGGGCCTTTATCATCACCACTAATGGTAATAAGTGGAATCTCAAGATGTTTGATTAATGGCATTAACATCATAATTTCATCGCTCTTCCCAGAGTTCGAAATTGCAATGAGCACATCACCACTGACTAACATCCCCAAGTCCCCATGACCTGCTTCACCAGGATGCATAAAGAAGGAGGGCGTGCCAGTTGAGGCAAATGTAGCAGCCATTTTACGACCAATATGGCCTGATTTACCCATGCCTGTAATCACTAAACGACCACGACATTTTAAAATGTATTCGCATGCACGATCAAAACGCTCATCAATTTGAGTCGCTAATACCTGCAGTGCATGCTCTTCGATACGTAAAGTTTCTAATGCAACTTTTTGAAAATCGATTTGATTCGGCATATTTTGTGGATTCAAAACCTTTACACCTTACTAACTCGCCAACGAGTTAACCTTTAATAGGATTTCAGAATATTTTTAGACATTTTAGCATAACTAACAAAGTTCTACGTTTCAAAATATTGCTGCGAAATGTAATGTTTATTGTAATTTTTCAATTTTTTAGACAAAAAAAATCCTTATCTTTCGATAAGGATTTTTTCGTATTCTGGAGCGGGAAAGGAGACTCGAACTCCCGACCCCAACCTTGGCAAGGTTATGCTCTACCAACTGAGCTATTCCCGCAATGAGGTGAATTATAGAGAAATTCACACAACTGTCAACTCTCTATAATTTTATTTGTCTATTTAATCAGCACGACGCCAAATTGTACCTTGACGTGTATCTTCTAGAACAACACCCTGATCTAGTAAAGACTGACGGATTTCATCTGCTTTCGCAAATTCTTTGGCTTTTTTGGCATCTTTACGCTGTTGAATCAAATCTTCAATTTGTTCTTCAGTTAAACCCAACGTTTCTTGACCAATATCCGATTTTAAAAACTCATCAACGTTGTATTGCACTAAACCTAGGATATTGGTCAAGTGACGTAGCGTTGAATAATAAATACCCGCCTGCTCTGCATTTTCCTCTTTTACCGCACGATTGAGTTCTTTATTGATTTCAAACAAAATCGCAATTGCTTCAGGTGTATTGAAATCATCACGCATTGCAGCATTAAATTTTTCAACCAGCGCTTGGTCAAACTGTTGTGTCGACGCTTCACCATACGCTTGTTGATATGCTTTAAAAGAATGGTAGAAACGTGAAAGTGTGTTTTTCGCTTCTTTGAGAGCAACATCAGAATAGTTCACTGGGCTGCGGTAGTGAGACGATACAATAAAGTAGCGTACAACTTCTGGATGGAATTTTTCTATGACATCGCGAATCGTGAAGAAGTTGCCGAGTGATTTCGACATTTTTTCACCGTCTACATTAATGAAACCCGCATGCATCCAGTAGTTTACATACTGCTCACCTGTTGCTGCTTCTGATTGTGCAATTTCATTCTCATGATGTGGGAAGATTAAATCTGCACCACCACCATGAATATCGAAGTGGTTGCCTAAGCAGCAAGTGGACATTGCTGAACATTCAATATGCCAACCCGGACGACCATTGCCCCATGGTGAAGCCCAAGACGGTTCATTTTCTTTGGCATGTTTCCAAAGTACAAAGTCAAATGGATGTTTTTTTTCTACTTCAACATCTACACGTTCTGATGCACCGGCTTGCATGTCTTCAAGTTTACGCCCCGAAAGACGACCATATTTTGCAAATTTTTCAACTTCAAAATACACATCACCATTGTTTGCAGGATATGCTGTTCCATTATCCACCAACGTACCAATCATATTTTGCATTTGATCAATATGATCCGTTGCTTTCGGTGAAGCATCTGGTTCCAAACAACCTAATTTTGCAAAATCCTCATTCATTGCATCAATAAAACGGCTCGTAAGATCTGAAATCTTTTCACCATTTTCATTGGCACGTTTAATAATCTTGTCATCTACATCTGTGATATTACGAACATATTTTACCTGCCAACCCTGGCTACGTAAAAAACGAATAATGTAGTCAAATGCAATAACAGTACGCGCATGCCCAATATGACAGTAGTCATATACAGTCATTCCGCAAACATACAAATCGATATGCCCTTCTTTTCGAGGTACGAATTCTACTTTTTTACGTTGCTCAGAGTTATAAAGAACAAAAGATTGCATAGCTGTTCAAAAGACTTCAATAAAAGGATGGTTCATCTTAACCTAAGCATTATTATTCATAAAGTTTTCAGAAGTGTTTTATTTCTATATTTTGATCTAATAATAAAAAGGCCAGCATTTGCTGGCCTTTTTATTTTATTTCACTATTTCAACTGGACATTGCACAAGTAACTCTTGAGTTTTTGGAGGCTTTGTTGCACAAACCTATCTGTAAAGGCTTTTTCAGCGATATAATTTTCAAATGAAGAAGCCTGCACACAAAATCTACCGCACAATCAATTGGCCCGCATATAACCGAGCACTTATGAGTCGCGGAAATATTGCCCTTTGGTTTGATCCTGCTACGCAATGGTATGCGCCATCAAAAGGCAAACAAGGGCGAAATCAAACCTACTCCGACGCAGCCATCCAATGCTGCTTAATGATTAAATCCTTATTCCGTCTGTCTTTACG
>NZ_VOYM01000120.1:0-6041 GCF_013420285.1 Acinetobacter sp. YH01019 | reverse complement strand
TCCGGTCGAAGGAGGAGCGGAGACGGTCGTTGCCGCGTTACGCTCCGCGGTTGGGCCGACTGGCACTGTGATGGGATACGCGTCGTGGGACCGATCACCCTACGAGGAGACTCTGAATGGCGCTCGGTTGGATGACAAAGCCCGCCGTACCTGGCCGCCGTTCGATCCCGCAACGGCCGGGACTTACCGTGGGTTCGGCCTGCTGAATCAATTTCTGGTTCAAGCCCCCGGCGCGCGGCGCAGCGCGCACCCCGATGCATCGATGGTCGCGGTTGGTCCGCTAGCTGAAACGCTGACGGAGCCTCACGAACTCGGTCACGCCTTGGGGGAAGGGTCGCCCGTCGAGCGGTTCGTCCGCCTTGGCGGGAAGGCCCTGCTGTTGGGTGCGCCGCTAAACTCCGTTACCGCATTGCACTACGCCGAGGCGGTTGCGGATATCCCCAACAAACGATGGGTGACGTATGAGATGCCGATGCTTGGAAGAAACGGTGAAGTCGCCTGGAAAACGGCATCAGAATACGATTCAAACGGCATTCTCGATTGCTTTGCTATCGAAGGAAAGCCGGATGCGGTCGAAACTATAGCAAATGCTTACGTGAAGCTCGGTCGCCATCGAGAAGGTGTCGTGGGCTTTGCTCAGTGCTACCTGTTCGACGCGCAGGACATCGTGACGTTCGGCGTCACCTATCTTGAGAAGCACTTCGGAGCCACTCCGATCGTGCCAGCACACGAAGCCGCCCAGCGCTCTTGCGAGCCTTCCGGTTAGAGGCCGTCGACAATGATAATCTGGATCAACGGACCTTTCGGCGCCGGAAAGACGACTCTCGCTGAGCGGCTGCGCGATCGGCGTCCGAAATCGCTGATCTTTGACCCTGAGGAAATCGGGTTCGTGGTGAAAGAAACGGTCCCCATACCAGCGAGCGGAGACTATCAGGATCTCCCCTTGTGGAGGGGACTTACGATCGCTGCGGTCAGCGAGATTCGCAGGAATTACTCGCAGGACATCATCATCCCAATGACGCTCGTGCACCCGGACTATCTGACTGAGATACTCGACGGGTTAAGGCAGATCGACGATCAGCTGCTGCACATCTTTCTGATGCTTAACGAGGACCTATTGCGTCACCGGATCTCGAACCAGACCATGCATCCTGACCCGAATCGGAATGCGGAGATTCGAGAGTGGCGATTAGCGAATGTCGCCCGATGCTTGGCCGCAAGGGAACGGCTTCCGTCCACAACCCGTGTTCTCGATAGTGGTGCACACACCAGCGATGAACTTGCAGCGATGGTGCTCGACAGACTCGATCAGCGCACCTGATCGCCTTCGACGCCTGCGCAAAGGGTAGCGCGAGGGTGGTGGTCTCAGTCTGCTTTGCGATTATTCTCCTAAGCCGTACCGCCTGACGGTCGGTTTACGTGACGCGAATGGGCGACTTCCGTTTCGGAAAAGCACCACCGCGGCATAGAGACGCCAGCTGCCGAAGCCTCCGCCTTGAAGGGACACGAACCGTCGACCCGCAAGTTGGTCTACTAAGTGATTGAAATCCAAACGCTCAGGCAAGCGGGGTGTCGGCTGTAGCGTAACGTTAAATTATAGAACCTAAAGCTCCAAATGCTAAATGGTATCAAGGGGCCAAATAGCGGCGGCTACAGTCGCCGCCTTTAACGGATAACAACCCGCAACGACTTTCGAGCCTGATTGGCTTCGCACGGCCTAGACACCAGGGTTGCACATATTTCCAGCATACAATTACACTATAGCTGGATCAAGCCCAAGGTGCACGCCGTACTACGACGCACTTGATCTAAAGTTGGCCCTTATCTCATTGAGACGGATAAAGAAACTCCTCGCAAAGCTCGATTTGTGGCTTCAGCATCGCGGTTCGGCGGTGGACCGCCGTGGTCATCGGCTTCATCGGAGTGCTTCTCGTGGTCAAGCCGGGCTATCTGCCGTTCCAATTGGGTCATTTGGCTGCCATCGGCACCGGGCTGGCCACGGACGCGGCAATCATCATCCTCAGGCGCGTCGGCGGAAAGGTGAAGACCACCAGCATGCTGGGCATCAGTGCCCGGCGCTTGCAGCGCGGCTGAGGCACGACATATGAAGGCGTAGCTGGAAACCCCCGTCAGGCCAAAATTGGCGACAGGGTCTAGATCCCTTATTCTAAAGCGCGGACCGACCCATAGTCGCTATTGGAGTGTCTCAAGCCGCAGGTCGTAGAAACGGCCGAGGCTCCTCAAATGATCGACGATGTCAGCAACAGATGGTCACGCTTTCCTTATCGCTGGCAGATTTTATCGACCACCTCACCAACACGGTCGAAGTCTTCTGCCAGCAGATCGCTCTCTGCAAAACATAGCAATCTTGTCCTACTGCGGTGATTGGGCAGCCGGTGGCGAAGATCTCATCAACGAAATCCGGGATCTGATCTTTACGCATTTCATCCTCCTGATGGCAGGGCGCCGATCGCATGATCTGAATAAGGTATGATCGTCATGGCTGACTGACCGCGCGACGCTTTCAGCGGCGTTGAGGCATAACCGGAGAGCCGCCGTTCATACGTGATGCGGCCTGCACATAGGAAACATGTCCTCACCGTAGAAGTGCAGCCGGATATGATGGCGCCGGCACAGCCAGCGGACGTTCAAAGGCTCGTCATACCTGTCATGATGCGCGTCCACGTGCGCGCAATCACCGTCAATCGACTGATGTTATCCAACATCTGTCCGAGACCCTGCCAGGCATTCCTCAGCGCGCGTGACCAAGAACAACTTTTGAGGTAGGTTGGTGCTGAGTACGGCCGCAGCCTGATAGGCTGCCGCAGCTTGGTCTTGGAAACCAAGACGCGAAAGGAAATCCGCCCGCGTCGCGTGAAAAAGCGGGTAGGTCTCCACGTCCCACTCGTCCTCAATCGCCTTAAGGACCGCCATCCCTGCAGCGGGGTTCATGGCCCACGACACAGCGACTGCTCGATTGAGGGCAACTACGTATGTAGGGCTCAACAGGAAGAGCGCGTCATATCTCGCCAGTATCTCTCGCCAATTGGTGTCTCGAAAGCTCGCAGCCCGCGCGTGACAAGCAGAAATCAACGCTTGCAGAAGATACCATCCAGTGGGAGACGACATGCGGCATGCTCGCTCAACTATCTCCAGACCTCGACGTATGAGCAATCGATCCCACAAGCCACGATCCTGACGATCGAGCGGCACTGGCAAGCCTTGACGATCTTGTCGGGCAAGCAGCCGAGAGCACTGGAGTTCCATGAGGGCTAAAAGACCAAGTACCTCAGGCTCCTCTGGCTTGATATGCGCTAGGGTCAGGACTCATTGCTCATAGCCAGAAGATAACGGTCGCAGCGAGAGCGATGGCGGAGAGAAAGGCCATTGGGCACCGGTCGTAACGCGTAGCGACACGCCGCCAGTCTTTGAGACGCCCGAACATGATCTCGATCCGGTTGCGCCGTTTGTAGCGGCGTTTGTCGTATTTGATGGTCTTCTTGCGGGATTTTCGACCTGGAATGCAGGGAGTGATCCCCTTCGCCTGTAAAGCGTCACGATACCAGTCGGCATCATAGCCACGGTCGGCCAGCAACCATTTGGCCTTGGGAAGTTCATCAAGCAAGGCGGCAGCACCGGTGTAATCGCTGACCTGGCCTGCCGTTATGAAGAAGCTGATCGGGCGACCACTCGCATCCGTTACGGCATGAAGCTTGGTGTTCATGCCGCCTTTCGTGCGTCCAATCAGGCGGCCCGCGCCCCCTTTTTTACCCGCAAGCTGGAAGCCGTGCGGTGGGCCTTGAGATAGGTCGCATCGATCATGATGGTCTTGTGCTCTGCGGCTTCAGGCACGGCCAGACCTTCCATCATCTGGATAAATACGCCCTTGTCGCCCCAGCGTTTCCAGCGGTTATAAAGCGTCTTCGCCGGGCCATATTCCTTCGGCGCATCACGCCAACGCAGCCCGTTGCGGTTGACGAAGATGATGCCGCTCAGAACGCGTCGATCATCAACGCGCTGGCGGCCATGGCTCTTGGGGAAATAGGGCTGAAGACGAGCCATTTGCTCGTCCGTCAGCCAAAACAAATTACTCATCAGTCGGGCTCCTATACGCCCATCTGAATCACAGCCGTCAGTTCAAATCAATGGGTCCTGACCCTAAACACGGCATCCGCCGAAACGGTCGCTCATGCGCGTGAGCTTCTTGGTCCTTCGCTGCTTGCTATTCGCGCGGAGGCGGAGCGGGCGGCGAGACGACGCGGATAAACGCTTGGCCAAAAAGCCACCAACGGCGACGGTCCTCCACCTCGGTCAAGCAGCGAGAGGTAGAGTGATATCTCGATAGGTATAGGGGTCTGACGCTCAGTGGAACGAAAACTCACGTTAAGCAACGTTTTCTACCTCTGACGCCTCTTTTAATGGTCTCAGATGTCCTTTAGTCACCAGTTCTGCCAGCGTGAAGGAATAATGGCCGAGCATATTGATATGTCCGTGGCAAAGCGGGGAGAGGCGTGCGATATCTTCATCATTCAGTGTTTCACCTTGCGCCCGGAGATGATCCAGGGCTGCCTGCATATACATAGTGTTCCATAACACGA
Source organism: Acinetobacter sp. YH01019 (assembly GCF_013420285.1). Taxonomy (NCBI): domain Bacteria; kingdom Pseudomonadati; phylum Pseudomonadota; class Gammaproteobacteria; order Moraxellales; family Moraxellaceae; genus Acinetobacter; species Acinetobacter sp. YH01019. Next base: position 1,443 of record NZ_VOYM01000120.1, on the reverse strand, counting down.
CGGCGTTAGTGACCAGCCCCAGTGCGCCCAGTTGATCTTCCTGACCGTCGGTATATCGTTTTCTTATCTCACCTTTTTGACCGTGACAGATGGCTCTGGCAACGGCATGGCGGCTTTCTCCCCGATTAAGCTGGGTCAGAATGCGCCGGCGGTAATCTTCATCATCAATATAATTAAGCAGATACAGCGTTTTGTTGATGCGCCCCACTTCAATGATTGCCTGAGTCAGTCCGGAAGGACGTTCACTTTTCAGCAATGAACGGACCAGCACTGAAGCCTGTACTTTGCCCAGTTTCAGGGAGCCAGCGGTCCGGATCATTTCGTCCCACTGAAGGACTATTTTTCGGGGATCTGATTGCCCTCTGGCAATATCATTCAGCACGCCATAGTTGGCATCATGGCCCATTCGCCAGAAAACCGAAGCACCGGCATCAGCCAGGCGTGGAGAAAACTGGTATCCCAGCAGCCAGAAAAGGCCAAAGACAAGTTCGCTGGTACCTGCTGTATCGGTCATAATTTCGGTTGGATTCAGCCCGGTCTCCTGTTCCAGAAGGCCTTCCAGCACAAAGATAGAGTCCCTCAGCGTCCCCGGTATAACGATGCCATGAAAGCCGGAATACTGATCGGACACAAAGTTGTACCAGGTGATCCCTCTGTTATTACCAAAGTATTTGCGGTTCGGTCCGGCATTGATTGTTCTGACTGGCGTAACAAAGCGCATTCCATCTGCAGATGCCACTTCTCCGCCACCCCATATCTGTGCCAGTGGCAGCGTTGCCTGAAAATCAACCAGTCTGGCATTAGCGCTGGTGATAGTTTCAGCCCGCAGATAGTTCGCTTTTGTCCAGTTCAGCCGGTGTCGGGTCAGTGCAGGAACATTTGATCTGATCAGTGGTTCCAGACCGATATTGCAGGCTTCAGCCATCAGCACGGCGCTGATGCTGACGGGCAGATCATCAACTCTGGCACTGGCTTCACTAGCATGGAAAAACTCATCAGCAAATCCGGTATGGGCGTTAATTTCGAGCAGCAACTCCGTTAAATCCACCGGAGGGAGCAGATCACTGATCATTTTGCTCAGTCGTTTCAGACTGTCCGGCTCATCAAGACTGGCGAGGGGAGAAATTGTCAACCGGGGCTTCGGGCCAGAAACATCGAGTTCGACAGCCTCATTTTCGCCAAGACGTGCAGCAACCTGTCTGTAACGACTATCAAGCTGATGACCCAGAGATTTTATTGCTTCCTGCGGGTCTGTCGGGGGCACTGTTGCAAAGTTAGCGATGAGGCAGCCTTTTGTCTTATTCAAAGGCCTTACATTTCAAAAACTCTGCTTACCAGGCGCATTTCGCCCAGGGGATCACCATAATAAAATGCTGAGGCCTGGCCTTTGCGTAGTGCACGCATCACCTCAATACCTTTGATGGTGGCGTAAGCCGTCTTCAT
>NZ_VOYM01000119.1:0-6066 GCF_013420285.1 Acinetobacter sp. YH01019 | reverse complement strand
AGAATGGTCATGTGAGTGTGGTGTCACTCACGATAGGGACTTAAATAGTGCCATGAACATTCTTGCGCTTGGGCATAAGCGTCTAGCTGTAGGAATCACCTCCGTTTAAGGGAGGTGAGGATGTCAAGGTCTACCAGTCATTTCCATTCCAAGTAGACCATCAAGATATAAAACTACATAGCCAATTTTGCCGATACCAAACGATTCATACTCACACCACGCTCCGCAGCTTCAAGTGCTAGTTTTTGATGAACCATTGATGGAACACGAACGGCAAACCGTCCGCTATACTTTTTTTCTGAAAGAGGGATAGGTAATTTCTCATTATTGCTGACCATATCTGCTACGACTTCACCAACAAGATCAACAATTCCTGCGAATGCTTTAGATTGTTCTGCATCAAGCCAAGACAATGATGGAAATTCGGCACATAGACCGACATACTCATTATCTTCTGCTGACCATGTAACACGATAAGTATATTGTTTGCTATCCATTTGACACCTCACAATGCCTTAAGTTTATCAAGTGCAGCTAATACTTGCCTAACCTGATAAGGTTTAGCCTTTCCGCTATCATCTTGAAGATTAATACGAGGATCGCCTTGCCACGGTGTTTTAAATACCGTGTGACTACCACTTGTTTGCCTTGGTTCACCAAAATATTGCTTACAAACCTTGAGTAAATCGACATAGCGGATATTTTTTGGATTATTCCGCATTTGTTCTATAAGTTGATCAAGATTTGCCATTTAAATGCTCAATAGTGCCAATGATTGATAGTATCAATATTGATACCATTAATCAAGAGTTTGACATGCCTAGTGGCTTATACGAACAGAAATGAATGGTAGGGTGCAAATAGGAATAGGGGGTAGATTTACACAGGAATATGCAATTTACTATTCACTCAATTTGTATAGCAGATAAAAGGGAGCATCAATAATCAAAAATACAGAATTCGGATTGATGTCGTCGATAAAAAAACCTACCAAATTTCGTCTAAAGAGTAGACCTGGCATCTTGGAGCTTGTCGTGATTAGCGTCTCTAAACGGCTATAACAGCAGTTTAGAATTTTAAATAGCTCACATGAACTAGAAACTCTTTTAAAAATTAAATATATTTCCACTTAGTATCTAAACTTTGATAGAATTAATTAAAACTTTAGAGTTTAAGTGAAAACAATGAGAAAAACTAATATTCGACGTGATAGCTACTTAAAATTTCTGAATACATGGCAAAACCGTGATGTCATTAAAGTGCTTTCGGGTGTACGTCGCTCTGGAAAATCCACCTTGCTGGCGATGTTTCAACAAGACCTAAAAGCACAGGGTGTACAAGCCGAAAACATCATTGCCATCAACTTTGAATTTATGGAATTTGAAGAACTCACCGATTACCGTAAACTACATGATTATGTACTGTCAAAAGTTGATGAAAGCAAGAAAAACTATGTTTTTTTAGATGAAATACAACATGTTACCAATTTTGAAAAAGTAGTCGACTCTTTATATGTTCGGGATTATATCGATTTATATATTACAGGTTCTAATGCATTCTTTCTGAGTGGAGAACTTGCGACGTTACTCACAGGACGCTATATCGAGCAACATGTTTTACCCTTGTCATTCCAAGAGTTTAAACAGTGGCATATTGAAAATAATCCGATCATCCAACAATTATCCAATCGTGATTTGTATGCCATGTACACGCGCAGTAGTTTCCCCTATACGCTTGCCATGACCAGCCAGCAGGAAACCTATGATTACTTGCAAGCGGTCTATGCCAGTGTAATGTTTAAAGATGTTATTCCCCGTTTGAATACGGCCGATATTAACTCTCTCGAGCGTGTCGCAAGATATTTGGCAAGCGTGACAGGCTCACCCATTTCCATCAATAAAATTAAAAATACCTTTGTTTCAAGTGGGGTTAAAATCTCATTTGAAACAGTAAAACGCTATATTCAGGGCTTACAGGACAGTTTGCTATTTTATAGCGCCGCACAATTTAAAGTACGTGGGCGTGAGTTATTACAATCCTCTGAAAAATACTATTTAGTTGATGTTGGATTGCGCCGCATTATGTTGCCTGATGCTAATGCTGATCAAGGTCATATCTTAGAAAATGTGATTTATCTTGAGCTTGTCAGACGAGGCTATACGGTCTATGTAGGGCGGGTTGATGAATATGAAATTGATTTTGTTGCTGTCGATACTTTACAAAATTTAACTTATTATCAGGTGGCATTAGAAACGCTCAGTGAGGAGACACTCACCCGAGAGTTACGTCCATTACAGAAAATTTCTGATTCATATCCTAAGTATTTACTTACCTTAGACACGATAGGGACTGAAGCCAATTATAATGGTATTGTAAAAATGAACGCTCTCGATTGGTTGCTGTCTGAAAATAAGTAAAGTGGAGTGTAGGCATCGACAATCTAATTTCTCGATCAAAGCCCAAGGCCTTTTCAGCATTAACCAAAAATTTGCTTAAGCATAATTTTCTAGTGGGTAATCATAACTTTTGCCCCATTTGTGATGGATTAATCTATCTCGATTCTACTGAATCGGATCATCGGATTGCCAAAGCCGCAGGTGGACAAGGTGTGCTAGAAAATGGCCTGCTGGTTTATCCGTTCGGTAAGGCTTTGTTGCACAAACCTATCTGTAAAGGGTTTTTCAGCGATATAATTTTCAAATGAAGAAGCCTACACACAAAATCTACCGCACAACCAATTGGCCCGCATATAACCGAGCACTCATGAGTCGCGGAAATATTGCCATTTGGTTTGATCCTGCTACGCAATGGTATGCGCCATCAAAAGGCAAACAAGGGCGAAATCAAACCTACTCCGACGCAGCCATCCAATGCTGCTTAATGATTAAATCCTTATTCCGTCTGTCTTTACGTATGGTTACTGGCTTTGTGCAAAGTCTGATTAAACTTTGCGGATTAAATTGGATAGCTCCAGATTACACCACGCTTTGTAGAAGACAAAAGCATATTGATATTGTAATCAGCTACCAAAAAAGTAGCGATGGGCTGCATCTACTCATGGACTCTACAGGCATGAAGTTTCTAGGTGAGGGCGAATGGAAGCGCAAGAAACATGGACCTGAATATCGTCGCCAATGGCGTAAACTTCATATTGGTATAGATGCTAAAACCCTACAAATACGAGCAGTTCAGCTCACAACGAATAATGTGAGTGATTCACAAGTCCTCGGGGATTTACTTGATCAAATCCCGTTGGATGAACAGATTGATTCAGTTTATACAGACGGGGCTTATGATACAAAACAATGCCGTCAGGTCATTGCAGATCGGCAAGCACATGCAGTTATTCCACCCAGAAAAAATGCAAAGCCTTGGAAAGATATAAAAGTTCATTCGCAAGAGCGAAATGAATTACTTCGAACAGTTAAACGTTTAGGCAGGACATTATGGAAAAAATGGTCAGGCTATCATCGGCGGAGTTTGGTCGAAACCAAGATGCATTGCATCAAATTATTAGGCGATCGACTACATTCAAGAAACTTTCAAAGCCAAGTTAATGAGATTCATGCACGTGTGGCCGTGCTGAATAGATTTACAGAGTTAGGTCGTCCTCATACCCGAGTTGTAACTTAAATTTGAGTGAGTTGGCGGATGCTTCAAATTATAAATCTTTGTGCAACAAAGCCCTTTTTTTGGATGTAACTCTGCAAATAACCCGAGTTTCGCTCAAAATATTTCTTGCTTACCTAATTTTTTAAATGTGGAAGTCGGCGGACAAAGTGCTTCAAGTTTTCCATCCTTTTCCCCTTCTAAAAGAATTACGTCTTTTGCTAGAAGTAACGATTTAGCTTGGTCTGTTGCTGATACTTATATGGTAGGTTCAAAACCTGGAAAAGGTAAACAAGCTCATTTTTTTGGTGTAAAAGCAGAACCTATGAGATTTTATAAGAATGGGAACTTACTCTATGAAAAAGATCAATCTTTTTTTAATTATGATCCCAAACCAAAGGCTATATTAAGAAGATAAAATGAAAAAAATAATTTATCCATTGATTTTTATAATCTTATTAATTTTTTCTAGCGTATTTATTTGGAATAGGATACAAAAAACTATGAACACAGAGCCTACACTTAGTTTTAAAATTTTAACTGATCATCATATAGATAAAGATATTCAAATAAATATTAGAAAAATTAATGATATGAACAACATTAATTCAAATAAGAATCATATGTTTACACTACTAAGAAATGGTATCTATTATCCACTAAATAATAAATATGATTTTAAAATGTATGAGATATTTGTCAAAAAGAATAATAAATTTGCTTATATTTCTGGAGAAAATATTTATTTTATTGAAGATGAATATTCAATAAGAGGTAATAACGATAGAAGTGGTGAGGTTTTAATTTATCCATATGAAAAAGATGGTGATATATTTTTTAAATATAATCAATACCATAATAGCAATAAAACAGAGCATACAAAAAAATTTAGGTTAAAAGAATCATATAAATTTAATAGCCATATTTTTAATGAACAAACAAAATTAGAGGATTTTAGTTTGGTTAATATTCCTGAATAATGTCATAGAGTAACCCGAATTACGGATAAGAAAACCGCTTGAAAAAAAGATGGTTAGAGCCATTTAGAAAGTTACTACACAAACCAAAGACTCTAACCACCATGTTTGATTTTACAGAAATCTTCTGTGCCATTGATGATTTTTTTAAGAAATTTGAACCGATCTATTGGCAATTTCTCAAGCAGGAAAATAAGCGTAAACGAATTCGATTAGCAACCTTATCCCTCTCTGAAATTGTGACGATTGCAATTTGTTATAAAACATCGCAAGTAAATAATTTTAAAACATTTTTCCAATTGCTTTATCAATTTGAGAGTAAATTATTTAAGTCTTTGCCTTGCTATAAAAATATGCTCAGCCTGATTAACCAACATCAGCTTGCAATTCATGCACTACACCGTGCTTTAAGCAAAGGACAAGCATGTCAATATCTATGGATTGATTCAACACCTTTACCTGTTTGTAAAAACAAAAGAATTCCTAGAAGTCACCATGCTTTGGACGATATTGCTTCTCGTGGCAAAAGTTCTATAGACTGGTTTTATGGTTGCAAATTACACCTTCTCATGAATAGTGAAGGACAAATTGTGAATACAGTTTTATCCCCTGGACACATTGCAGACATTAGAAAAATCGAAGAATTAGTTGATGGCTTATTGGCAACTGTTTATGGAGATAGAGGTTATATTGGAAAATCAATAAAAACCAAATTATTAGAGCAAGATATCGATTTAATTACTTATCCTAGAAAGAATATGCGAGTAAGTCTATTGCCTTTTTCTGATGAATACCACTTGAGACAGCGGAAAAGAATTGAAACTTTAATTGGCTTATTGAAAGAAAAATACCATTTAGTAAGCAGTAAACATCGGGCTATTTCCGGTTTCCTAGCAGGCATATTTTCTTCTCTATGTGCTTATCAACTCTGTCAGAAGAATAAGCCAAAAATTCATGTCGTTAGAAATTTAGCTTATCCGTAACTGGGGTTAGAGTAAGCTAAATTAACATAATACACGTTATACGAAGTTTAAATAAAAAATCGAGTCTAAAAACTTAATTTTTATGTATTTTTTTAAAATTAAGACCTAGGCCAGTGCCTAGTTTTTTTTGTTTGTTATTCACCAATTAAAATGTCTATGCGATAAACCATTTAAAATGTCCTGTTTTTAACCACAAGAGTCAAGCACAGGATTTAGATTTCGTTCTTGAATTGCTGTTTTCTGTGCACGTCTGCTTGGCATCTTTTGAGAACGATTACGTTTGTTTTGCTGTTCCAGTTCTTCATGTTGTTGTTGGATATGATTCAGAACAGCACTCAACCGTTTATTCTCAACAATCTCTCGCTGATTATATACCGATGGAGCTTATGACACCAAGCAATGCCGTCAGGTCATTGCAGATCGGCAAGGGCATGCGGTGATTCCACCTAGAAAAAATGCGAAACCATGGAAAGATACAAAGAGTAGCTCGCTAGAGC
>NZ_VOYM01000118.1:0-6095 GCF_013420285.1 Acinetobacter sp. YH01019 | reverse complement strand
CATATTCAACAGCAGCATGAAGAACTAGAAAAACAGAATAAACGTTCCCGGGCCAAGAAAAGTATGCCAAGTCGTAAAGCTCAGAAAGCTGTTGTTGAACAAAGAAACTTAAATCCTGTGCTTGACTTGGAAATGTCCATATAGGACATTTCTATTTGGTTATTAGGTAGGACATTTCTACTTGGGAATAACAACAACAACAAACAGCAGTAGGACATTTCTACTTGGGAATAACAGCAGCAGCAGAGGGCAGCAGCTCTCGTTTTTTAATGTGGAAACTGCTAGAATACTTGTACGCCATTGACGTACATAGAATCTATGTTATTCATTGAAACTAGTATCTTTACCAAGCAAATCAAAGACCTTGTATCTGATGAGGAATATCGTCAACTTCAACAAGATCTATTGGTTCAACCTGATAAAGGTGACTTGATCAAGAATGGTGGTGGCATTCGGAAAGTACGTTGCGCTCAAGGTAATAAAGGTAAAAGTGGCGGTATCAGAGTAATTTACTATTGGGTAAATGAGGATGATCAAATCTTTTTCTTGGTGGCTTATCCAAAATCTGTAAAAGATGATCTAACGGATAAAGAAACCGCCATTCTGCGCCAACTCGTGAAGGAGCAATTTCATGGATAACAATTTATTTGATGACTTGGTCGCTTCGATTAAAGAAGCTGGAGCAATCAAACGCAAAGAGATCAAAGCAAGTCGAACAACCGAACTTGAATTACCTGATATTAAGGAAGTCCGAGAAAAAACTGGTTTAAGTCAAAGCGAATTTGCTGCACGTCTCCACATCAGTCATCGCACCCTGCAAAACTGGGAACAAGGCCGACGCTATCCGACAGGACCAGCGGCAACATTAATTAGAATCTTAGATGCACATCCTAGCCTTATTTAAAAATATTCATTAAAAATGGGAGCTTAGCTCCCATTTTTTGTGTTATTCCCCAATTAAAATGTCTATGCGATAAACTATTTAAAATGTCCTATAAAAAATGAGCTGATTAATTATCATATTCGGCTCTTGTTATGAGCCGAATAAGTGCTATATTCAACTCATCTGAAATTTTAGATGAGCGATTGAAAATGCAGAAATGGATTTGGCAAGCAGAAAACTGGACAAATTTTACATGGCTAGATTCAGTTATCTTACCTAAAACCAGACAGATACATCAAAAAATAGGGATTATTCTGGGGCAAAGTCAGCATGATTTAGCAAAAGAGCAATTCACCCTAGATACTCTGCTTGCCAATCTTGTTGCTTCATCTGCGATTGAAAACGAAACGATCAATGTTTTTTCACTACGATCATCTCTAGCTCAACGCTTAGGTGTCACACTTGAACAGCCTTATCCAAGCTCAGATCGATCAGAAGGTTTAGCCAATATCATGCTAGATGCGCTTAACGATGTTAAGCAACCATTGACTGTTAATCGTCTCATGCAGTGGCATCGTTGGCTTTTCAATGACCCAGATTGGACAATGCACCGTTTACGCATTGGTCAACTTAGGGGGGCAGAGCCTATGCAGGTCGTTTCAGGTCGATTGGACTATCCTAAAGTGCATTTTGAAGCACCGCCAAGACAAGGCTTAGAAGAACGCTTAAATGCCTTCATAGATTGGTTTAATCAAAGTCTAAATGATTCATTGCTTGATCCTCTGTTACGTGCAGGTATTACCCATTTATGGTTTGTTACCCTACATCCTTTTGATGATGGTAATGGACGTATTACACGTACACTTACAGACCTTTCTTTAGCTCAAATGGATGAACAGAGCATTCGTTTATATGCTATGTCTACTGCGATATTGAATAAACGTAAAAGTTACTATGAGATATTAGAACAAACTCAAAAAAATGATTCTGATATCACCGATTGGCTAGTTTGGTTTTTAGATACATTGAATGATAGCCTTGAAAAAACCTTAGTACAGATCAATCGGACATTATTTAAAAGCCAGTTTTGGCATAAATATTCAAATTTAGCCCTGAGTGAAGAACAGCGCAAAGTCCTCAATCGTTTATTAGACGGTGGGGAAAATGGCTTTGAACATGGTATTAGCGCGTCACAATATCAAAAAGTTGCTAAAACAAGTAAGGCGACAGCTACTCGTCATTTATCTGACTTACTTGAGAAAGGTTGTATCGTCAAATTGGAAGGTGGGGGACGTAATACACGCTATCAGATCAATACTCAGTTATAGAAATTTAAGCCATAAAAAAAGCCCGACATCCTGTCGGGCTTTTTCGTATTGGTTCGCTTGGCATGACTCCTGTCGTACCGCCGATCCTTGTGCGATTATTTATTTTTATTCTGCGGAACGTCCTGTTCTCTTATGACTTCATGATATTGAATACAAGGGATTGTGAATATCCGCAAAACCCCTAAATACATGTGCGCTCAGGCGTACAAAATTGGTGGATTTTTATCCCAAGAGTTGTCCGCAGAAATTGGGGATAATTTAAGCAAGCGCTGGCTTGATAACGCAGAGAAAAATGACAAACTGATTAAATATCGATCAATCTTATTGGCAAGAAGTATCAAAATTGCTTAAAAAGAAACCGACTTGTTTCCAAGTCAGTTTTTTGTTGTTTTTCATGGGGATGAAAAATTTTTAACTATATGAAAAACAATGATATTTTAAATGGGTTCTAACAGCTGATGATGAATTTCGCATAAGAGATTTTATGTTAAATCGGGGTAATTAAAGATTGAATTTCAACCCCATTTTCATCAACTAATTCAATACCAACTGCTTTTAAACGATCTATAGGATCACCTGTTTTCAAACACCATCCATTAGGCATATTTGTTTTTAATCCTGAAAATTTAGTATCTAACTTTTTCTGGTCTTCATAGGAAATATGGGCTACACCAAGATTTCTTTGTAGAATTTTGGAGAGTTCAGCATCTGATAATTCATTGCTTTCAATTAATACCCATAAGTTATCAAAGACATAAGCCATGGGAACAATATGTTCTTTCCATGGCTTAATAGCCGTTGCTGATTTATTATTAAAAATATTCTTTGAGTATCCTTTAAAAAGCAGTTCATTTTCTGGATGAAATAAATGCTCCATTAATCTGGAGCTATATCCCCATGGTTTATTAATGTTTTCTCGAAGAGTAATAATGTTTTTTACATGTTGAATGATTAAATCACACGTGCTCTTAATATATTCATTAATATGTTCTTTTTCAGTCATGTTGGTTTTCCAAAAAATTACTGCTACCTTAGCGATTTTATTATAGTGATAAAATGAGTAATCTTAAAAAAGTTATTTTAATCCAAACAGATATTACAACATTAGCTGTACAGGCTATCGTTAATTCAGCGAATAAGTCTTTGCTTGGTGGCAGTGGGCTTGATTATATCATTCATAAAAAAGCAGGACCTTTGATGAAGACTGAATGTATTCAACTTCATCAAGAAAAAGGCGGGTGTTCAACTGGACAAGCAGAAGTTACTACTGCTGGAAACCTGCCTGCCCAATATCTTATTCATGCTGTTGGGCCAAGATGGTTAGATGGTGAGCGTAATGAGCCACAATTGCTTTGTGATGCTTATAGTAATGCGATTATGAAAGCTAACCATGTTGGTGTAAAAACTATTTCTTTTCCAAACATCAGTACAGGTGTTTATGGTTTTCCTCGCCAACTGGCAGCCGAAATTGCAATTGGTACCATACTTTCAACACTTCCCCAATATGACTGTGTTGAAGAAGTATTTTTTGTATGCCGAGATGATGAAAACTATTTAATTTATAAGGAGATACTTTCTAACATTAACGACCCAAAAATAAAAATACAGATTGAATAAATTAAATTATAGATAGCTCATATAAGAATCCTGCTACCAGTTTGGCTAAAAGCTCATGATCTTCTTGGGATTCAACGATATCAACCATTAAATCATCTAAACCTGTGTGTTCTTGAATGGTCACACCTTGGATTTCAAGATAAGTTAGCATCACTGCTAGCCCTGTTCTTTTATTTCCATCGACAAATGCATGTCCTTTAGAAATTGCAATACCAAACCATGCAGCAATTTCAAAGATATCACTCACATTACTGTAATACATTTGCTGATCTATACGATTTAGGACGCTTTCCAGTTTCTCAATCTGGCAACCAGATCGACCTACACCTGTTTGAAGCAAAATCTCGTCATGTACAGCAATTACGAAGGTCGAACTAATCAAGCTCATTTATAAGCTAACTCTTGTATTTCTGCTTTATGTTGCTGGATCACTCGTCTAGCACTATGCATAACAACTCGTTTAGTTGCTTCATCATTACTAAACTGTATAGGTAAAACTTGTCCAGAAACCTTTTCACGACTAGATACTTGTTCAATATTATAATCTTTAAGACGTTTTCTCATATCGCTTACCATTCTAAGAGTGATCGTGTGTATTTTAACGCAAGTTTGTTGATCTAACAGTAGTGTTGGTCAAATTTGATAGTGTGAGTCTTTTTTTAGCACCGATTGTTCTGGATTTAAATTAAAAAAATCATAGACTTTATTAATTTTTGATTTATATAACAATGTCTTATCCAAATAAATAATTGATTTTTCTTTGTTGGTATCAAAAATTACTCGACCTCTTGGGATCTGTTCATACTCATAGTTTTGTAGTTCAGAATACTTTTCTTGCAATGTAATCCAATATTCAATATGTGTATATGGGCTATCAATCAGGCCAATAGAGTCTGCTTTCGTAATATTAAAGGAATGTGCAATACCAATGACTTGATTATTCCAGTACCAAAAGATCCCTATTTTCATTTGTCTTTATGCCTAGTTTTAAGTTCAACTAAAATTAATATAATACGGATTATCCGAAAATATTCAGACAATAAAAAACCCCGACATCCTGTCGGGGTTTTTCATATCGGGTTGCTCGTCTTACTGATCTCGTGCTGCCCATTCCTTGCGCTATTTTCTTATTCTTGTTTTCTGGAAACATCCAGTTCCCTTATGTATTCATCATAGGGCTAATGCTTTGGATTACCAATCCGCAAAATCCTTAAATTTATGTAAGTTTTAGCTTACAAAGTTGGCCCATTTTTATCCCAAGAGTTGTCCGCAGAAATTGGGGATTGTTTAGGCCGTGGATGGCTTGATAAATCACAACAAAGTTTCATATTGTTTGAAAAACAGTCAAATTTATTGGCAATAAGTATCAAAACTGCTCATAAAAAAGCCGGCTTGTTTCTAAGTCGGCTTTTTGTGGTTTTTCAGGGGGATGAAAATTTTTTAACTATATGAAAAACAAAGATATTTTAAATGGTTTCTAACAGTTGTTGTTATTCACCAATTAAAATGTCTATGCGATAAACCATTTAAAATGTCCTGTTTTTAACCACAAGAGTCAAGCACAGGATTTAAGTTTCTTTGTTCAACAACAGCTTTCTGAGCTTTACGACTTGGCATACTTTTCTTGAGACGGGAACGTTTATTTTGTTTTTCCAACTCTTCATGCTGTTGCTGGATATGCGCCAGAACCGAGCCTAATCTTTTATTCTCAACCACTTCATTCTGCTGTAGTCCAGCCAGTTTATTGAAGACACTATAGTTGATCTTCCGTCCTTCATGCATGATCGCCACAGTGCCATCCGGGTACTCCAGAAATGAAATGTATTGCCCAACAAGCTTATGATTCAGCTCTGTCGGTTCAAGCAGATAAATACACTTGTCATAGGTAATCGTCAGGTTCTTGGTGACCTTACGCGGTTCCTGCCAGGTGAATATATCCTCCAGCTCAGCATCAGACTCTGTTAGCGGACGATGTAAGTTCTTTGAATTTCGCGCACACTTGGCGAACTTCTGGTTGAAATGCTCAATAAAGCAGGGTAACCAGGCATTGGCTTCGGCAATTGAACTGATGCCTTCCAGACGCATCTCCTTGATCAAACGGTCTTGAAGGGTTCTATTCGCGCGTTCTACGCGACCTTTAGCCTGTGGTGAGTTGGCAAAGATAATATCAATGTTTAACTCATTCAGAATCCGGCCAAATTGCGTGATCTTGCTGTCCTGGCTCGATTTCTGGTTCACTCTGAATACCGAGTGTTTATCGCTGTAAA
>NZ_VOYM01000117.1:0-4962 GCF_013420285.1 Acinetobacter sp. YH01019 | reverse complement strand
TGGACAAAATGACTCCAGATGAGTTTTACTATGACCAGCTACCACAACAAAATAAGGTAGCTTAACTAGAGCAGAATATCACTTATAAATAAGCTTTTAGTTGTTCAAACAAGTGGGACCACCTCTTTCTTTAATGCGCAAAGGAGGGTATATATTTTTATTTACCCTCGGTTTATTGTGGGGCTGTATTACTCATGCAGCTCAAGTCTATGAAATAAATGACCAATGTCAGGTCACTGTCCATGAAATTTTAAAAGCAAAAACACCATCAAATAAAGTATTGCCACGGCACGGTTGGGTGAAAGCTGAATTGCCTGATCGTTGGAAAGAAGATCCTGCATGGCAAGGCTACCAAGGTGGGGCCTGGTATAAGCTAGATTGGTCATGGAAATGTAAGAATAATGCTCGTTTAGCTGAACCAATCGCATTTAATATTGAATATTTAATTAATGCCGGAACAGTGTATTTAAACGGTGATTTGTTATGGACAGACAAAAATCTGCAAGAACCATTATCTAAAAGTTGGAATGTCGCAAGATATTGGATTTTACCAATCAGTGGGATAAAGCAACAACATAATGAAACGCTCATTTATGTAAGCGGTTATACCAGTATGAATGGTGGTGTAGGCCCTATTGGTTTTAATAATGTTATGTCGAATGTGGAGCATCATGATGAACTGACATGGCATAGAAGAACCATCCTGCAACTCAATGTATTTCTCTCTGGTACGTTGGGCATTATTTGTTTTGTGATTTGGATTATGCGTCGAAGCGATACTAGTTTTGGTTGGTTCGCATTGGCTTCTGTTCTGTGGATATTATTTATCTCTAATGCTTTAACAACTGAAACATTTCCTTATCCAGACTCAATCTTTTCAGCAAAAGCAAACCTGATCTTTTGGATGCTGTTTTCACAGTGTTTCTGTATTTATATGCTACGTTTTATTCGGCAAAAATTTCCACGCTTAGAACTCGCTTTCACCACCTTAACGGCAGTGCTCATTGCTGTAGTCATGCTGATGCCTTTTGAAAAAAATGCTGATATATCATCCGTTATCTTTTTACTTTATTGTTTATTCTATTTCATTACATATATTTACTTATGCTATAGAAGCTTCAAAACCAAAAGAAGAGACTCTATTTTCTTAAGCTTATGCCTGACAGCTATGCTGATCTTTGGTGTAATTGACCTAGCTATCATGATGTATTTCCCAAAAGAAGGCATCATGCCAGTTTCACCTTACACCTCACCAATTATTATGTTATTCATCGTGGTTATATTGGGGGCACGATTGAATCGAAATATCCAAAAGATTGAGCAGTTTAATGATGAGCTTGCCTTTGAGGTGAAAAAAGTCAGTGATGAGTTATTTAGTAGTTTAAGTGACAAACATCAGCTTGAATTGAGTAATGTACGCCTACAAGAGCGAATCAAACTATCTCATGACTTACATGATGGTTTGGGTGCATCAATTGTTCGTTCAATGATTTTGGTTGATCAGTGTGAAAAAGATATACCCAATACACAGTTTCTATCCATGCTGAAACTATTACGTGATGATTTGCGTCAAATTATTGATAGTGGGTCTTCCTTAGACAGCAAAGTGCCAGACTCTCCGTTATTGTGGATTGCACCTGTACGTCATCGGTTTAGTCAACTGATGGAAGAAATGGAGATGATATCTAAGTGGAATTTTCCGGCTGCATGGAAAGAGCGTCCTTCTTCATTGCAATGCCTTACGCTTATTCGGGTGGTAGAGGAAAGCCTAACCAATATCGTTAAACACAGTAAAGCAACCACAGTAAAAGTCACAATGACGCATAAAGAAAATGAGCCACTAATCCTCATCATTGAGGATGATGGTATAGGCTTTGATGTTGAAAGTGTTTCTACACATGGGATGAGTGTAGGAATGCGTAGTATGAAAATGCGTATACAGCGGATAGGTGGGAAATTAAATATTATTTCACAAGCTGGATCAACTATTATTCAGGCAGAAATTCAAATAAAATCAGCTGCATAATTAATTTATAAAGAATAAAAATGCATTTTCATATATTGGTTACACCTCAACGAATGTCGAGTGTATTGATAGTCTTATTGACCATTTTATTTATGTCTGGATGTCGTAGTCCAACAGACTCAATGCCTAAACCAGGCGAGTATGGTGAAGTTGTTTTTCATCAAGCGAATCTAAGCAATGATGAACTGACACAAATGCTGGCCAAAAGTCAGTCCATACAAACAGATCAAGTCACAAATAATTCAAGTTTTGCTTTGTACTATAGAGCACGCTCTGAACAAAACCCTTATCGTGCTGTGATTATTGTACGAGGTACTGCTATGGTAGAGGGTGATGTCAAAGTGAAATTTGATGTGAACACTTTTAATGCTTATGGCAATCAAAGCAGTCAAAGTTTAATGGACATGGAAACAGGTGTAGATCATTTAGAACGTATAGAAAAAATGAAAGCAGGAGAAGCTTTTGTTTTTGTAATGGCCGGTGATCCATTTTCCTTAAATGCCGTCAATGATCCAAGTCATATGACCAGTCAGCTCGATTTAGTGAATTCAAGCAATGTGCAATTTCAAAATGTCGAATTACAAATTTGGCAGGGAAAAGGAAGTAAATATAGCTTAAAGCGTTATGTTTGGTTTGCCCTTATCATTTTTTTGATAGTTTGGATTTATCGTGTGATTGTGCAGCGTAATGCCGATAAATTTGAAGATTTAATGAACAAGCGTTCAGGAAGAAAATAAACTAAAAGGGGCATTAAGCCCCTTTTAGTTTTTTAAGTTGATTAAATTTATTCTGCTTCAGTTGGCACGAGCATCAGAATAGATTCGTTCAGTAACATCGCAATATCCTCAAGAATATCTGCATCATAAAGTGTTTCATCAAGCATTAAACTTTGGCCATCTGCTAATGTTTTGAGATGTACTGCGAACTCATCTGAAATACACAAGCCTTCACCATTCGCCCAAAACAGAATATCACCATCTTGCTCGGTATAAAGCAGACGCGAAGCTGGCTCAAGCATGAGCTGATAGCCTTGATCAAGAGCTTCTTCTAAGTCACCTGTACCAATTTCTTCTGCTTCTGGAATATTGTCAGGATATTTAGATTCTGACATTACACTCATAATTGCATCTTCAATTACCGTTGAGTTCTGCAATTGCTCGAACAGCTTTTCTTTCAAATATTCGATTTCGCTTTCAGTGACTTGACCAACAGGGGTAACATGCTTGCGAATAATATCCAGTAATGGGTTTTTCAGAAGCGGATTTTCAGTAAATTTATCAGCGACACGATCCATCATCTCTGTGACATTTGCCATACGGAAACCAAATGAATATGTAAGGCATTCATCTTCAGCAACGCCGTAGTGTGAAAGGCCTGGTGGAACATAAAGTAAATCGCCTGGCGCTAAAACTTCATCAAAATTGATATCCATTTCAGGCAGTAAACGTAGTGGCTGGCCTGCAACAAATTCAGTTTCCGCATCGCACATTTGGCCAAGCTGCCATCGACGATGTCCATGACCTTGAACTAAAAACACATCGTAAAAATCGAAGTGTTTACCGACAGATCCGCCTTTTTCGGCATATGACACCATAATGTCATCACGACGCCACTGAGGGATAAAAGAAAATTGCTTCCAAAACTCTGAAAGATCAAAAGAATAATGATCGACAGCTTGAACAAGTAAAGTCCATAGCTTAGGCATCTTTTGAAAATCAGCTTTGAGTAAGGGTGAAGTCTTAACTGACCATTGATTTGGATCACGGTCTTTTTGCTTGATGAGGCGAGCTGTGACGTTTTCATCTAAGGCCAATTCTAGAACATCTTTGGGTTCTAAAATATTTGCGATATAAGGAAGGGCATTGCGTACTAAAAGCGGTTTCTTTTGCCAATATTCAGCAAGAAATTGTTCAGCAGTGATACCGCCGAGGACGTCTAAAGGTAGAGACATGAAAAATAACCAACGAAATTTTTAATATTGTCGCTTGAGAACCTAACAAGTGCAAGGCGGCTTTTTAGGTGAATAAAACAAGCGCATAAGATGCTAAATGCACATTTGTTAAGTTTTGTTACATATTTAAAAAGTGTGAATGATGTAATAAAAAAATTACATTTTAGTTGTATGGAAATAATTTTGTAATATATGTATCAATAAAAAATATTATAAAACATGAGTTTAATGTTTGAAAGTTCATGCAAAAGCAAACCGTGATTTGCGTCAATAAATATGTGAAAAATACGATTACTTTGACATATAGTACAAAAAGAATACAAAATGAAACATGGGGAAACAGATAGCTAGTTAAGAAAATGCAAACAATTCAAATCGTAAATAAGCTTACTCGTGTAAAAGTTAATCTAGAAACTGAAAACGTTGTTTTAGATGCTATTTCAATCGTTCACGCTAAAATTGATAAGTCTGATGTCTCTGAGCTATTACAAGAAGGCAATACGCTTATTGTGGTATTAAAAAATGGCCAGAGACTTGTTGTAGAAAATTTTTATGTAAAAAATAAAGACGGCTTAACTTCAGATATTGTTTTTGAAGATGAAGACGGTAAGCTCTTTTGGTTTGAACAAGTTTCGAGTTTATATAAACAAATTCCTAATATTGAAGTATTACTTCCTGCAACTTCTGATCAAATGATTCTTTGGCCTTGGTTGGCTGGCGGTGCGGCTGTTATTGGTGGTTTGGCTGCTGGTGGTGGTTCAAGTGGTAGTTCTAATAATGATAAGAAAACGCCAGAATTACCAGAAGTAGATATTGACAACCCAGTGACACCATCGAATCCTAATCCTGTAGATCCTGTAGATCCTGTAGATCCTGTAGATCCTGTAGATCCTGTAGATCCTGTAGATCCTGTAGATCCTGTAGATCCTGTAGATCCTGTAGATCCTGTAGATCCTGTAGATCCTGTAGATCCTGTAGATACTTA
>NZ_VOYM01000116.1:0-6234 GCF_013420285.1 Acinetobacter sp. YH01019 | reverse complement strand
AGTACCAGCGTACGGCCCACAGAATGATGTCACGCTGAAAATGCCGGCCTTTGAATGGGTTCATGTGCAGCTCCATCAGCAAAAGGGGATGATAAGTTTATCACCACCGACTATTTGCAACAGTGCCCGTATTGTAGAGATTAAGAAGTTTTTAGCGAATCATAAAAAGACTACCTTAAATGATGTAGCTACTATTACTTTAATTAATCCTTCAACCTTTAAACGTATTCCTTTAGCTTCAGAAAAAGTAGCTGCTGGTTTCCCCTCTCCCGCACAAGATTACATTGATAAAACTTTAGACATGAATGAACACCTTGTGAAAAATGAAGCTGCAACATTTGTTGTCAAAGTAGCTTCTCTTTCCATGCGTGACGCAGGCATTGAAATTGATGACGAGCTTTTAGTGGATCGTAGTCTTGAAGCTAAACACGAAGATATTGTTATTGCTTTAATTGACAATGAGTTCACCGTTAAGCGGTTAATGATTGAAGGTGATAAGTGTTGGCTTAAAGCTGAAAATCCAGATTATGACGATATTCACCTTAATGATTGCCAAGAATTATTAATATGGGGTGTAGTGACCTTTGTCATTAAGCCATTTAGGAAACATAAATAATCTAATCCTATTGGTCTAATCTACATGGAAAATCAAAATAAGATTTTTGCTTTGGTAGACATTAATAACTGTTATGTAAGCTGTGAACGTGTCTTTAATCCAAGCCTGAATAATAAGCCAGTAATCGTATTATCTAATAATGACGGTTGTGCTGTGGCTCGTTCACAAGAAGCTAAAGACTTAGGAATAAAGATGGGTGTACCTCTTTTTCAACTCAAGGAGCTTGTAGAGCAGCACAATATTACAGTCCTTTCGAGTAATTATGCTCTATATGCGGAAATGTCCCGCAGATTTATAAAAGTCCTAGCTGAATTTGTTACACCTCAAGAACAAGAAATTTATTCGATTGATGAATGCTTTTTAGATCTAACTGCTTATGCTTCAAATTATGATCTAACTGCTTATGCTCATTTAATTCTGGATCGGCTCTCACGTTGGCTAGGTTTGCCGGCCTGTATTGGAATTGGACGGACTAAAACAGAAGCAAAAATGGCTAATCATATCGCTAAAAAGAATAGTTATTTAAAAGGTGTATGTAACCTTGTTTCAATGGACTATTGTTCGATTGAGGGCTTATATCAATCTATAGAAGTTAGTGAAGTATGGGGGATTGGTAGAAAGCATACTAAAAAGCTGAATAGCCTAAGCATTAATACAGTTCTAGATTTTGTTTGTGCTTCACCCTTAATGATTAGAGATCAATTCTCTGTAGTCATGCACAGAACTCTATTAGAATTACAGGGAATTTCTTGCATTGAAATTGAGCAAAGTCCTAAAGCAAAAAAACAAATAATAGCAAGCCGTTCCTTTGGCCAGAAAGTTTATAGCTGTGAGGATCTTAAAGAAGCGATTACGCTTTATGTTCAGGATGCCGTAAGCCGTTTAAGAAGTGAAAATTTACTATGTGGCTGTATTATTAGTTTTGTTCAATCTAATCCATTTGATACTTCTGAGCCTTTTTATAATAAATCTTTGTCTTACGCTTTACCCGATCCATCAGACAATAGTTTATTACTTTCTAAAATTGCTACCTCAATGGTTGATCAGCTATACCAAAAGAATATTGGATTTAAAAAATGTGGAGTTATCCTCACTTGTCTTGAACCTAAAGCCACTCATATTTATGACTTATTCACGGACATGAACAAGATAGAATCAAGTAATAAACTTATGGATTCACTCGATGATATACAGAATAAATTTGGTAAGAGAAAAATAGGATTAGGTGCCAGTATGCTACCTGATAGAAATTGGAATATGTCACGTAATAAGCTGTCTCCCAATTACTTTAAATGGGATCAACTTATGAGTGTTAAATAATTAGTCATGACTAAGATAATTTTTTTGCATGTGACTTGCCACCTGGCTAAAAGGAATAACAGGAATTGAAATTAAAATATGCAGCGTTTATAGCTCTTTTAATAGTAGTGTCTGTTATGGCCTTTAAACAGGTTTATAACCCTTACTTTGATCAAGATAAAGAAGTAAAGACGTTTAGCTTTAATGGAAAAAAATTAACGGCTCTGTACCTATATAGGGAGCATGATCAAGAAATAGGTTTTAAAGAAAATCCTTCATTAAAGCCTTTAGTCTTTACGTGGAAAAAGCCGATTTATACCTGTTTTAATATGGTCAATGTACCTTATGACTTAGAGATATTTTTCTTTAATACAGATAAAAAAATTATTGGATCGGCTGTAATGGAAAAGTTTTCCAAAAAGCAGTATTGCCCCAAAGAAAAGATTCAATTTGCATTAGAAAGAATAAAAACTTAGATTTTTCAATCTAGTCTTTAGTATCTTTAAAATTGTTTGAATAGTAACTATATGGATAAAGAGTATAAAATATGTCTTTAATGTCGATACTGAAATCTTCAGATCCTAAGTGCAAGGAAGTAAAAGAAATTATAAAAAGTGTCGCACCCCAAAAAAAAGATTTCAAAACTTACAGTGGTATTCCTCCTTTTACTAATTATGAAGTTATGAGTGAACATAAATTAACGAGTAGTTATGATTCAGGCTTGGTTGGTACAGCATTTGACTACTTATCTAAAATAATTTGTGCGTACTACACGAATACTGAATTGAGTGCTAAGGAATTTGAGCAACCTAAAATTATCAGCTTTCTAGAGGAAACGAAAAATAAAAGCATTTTGGTATTGTATAAAAAAATTCAAAATCACATAGATTTTCTACTAGCTAATAAATCAAACGATTTAGAACTAAATGAAGAATTTATTGGTGGAATTATTCTTTTGGCTAAATTAGAAAATCTATGGCGATCTGGATTTCTACCAGTAGCAACAAAGAAAGACATACTAAAACCAACGGAGAACGTGGTTTACGAAGATATATCTTCCCTAGTCAAAAATTTTGATAATGTATTCATTAAGAATGGTCTTATTAAGCCTGATAGTCTGATCACATACAATCCCAGATATTCTGCAAATATCCGTGTTGCACTAGGGGGGATAGATGCAGATATTTGTATTGATGAAACACTATATGACTATAAAAGTACAAAAAATCATGGATTTATGATTAAAGACAGTATGCAGATCACATCGTATTACTTATTCTATTTAATGGATCGAATTATGTCGTCAACAGTGCAGATGCAACGACACAGAATAGAACGAATTGCATTATATAAAGCGAGATTTGGCCAAATTGAATATTTTGATGTTAAGCATATACCTGAAAAAGATTTAAAATATGCAATTTTTGAGCTTAATAGGATGTTTAAATTAGGTATGCCCGCTCAGAAAATTAAGGATTTTTAAAGGGCACTAAAGCACAGTATTGCGCCTTATCCTTCCCTTATATTATTAACGGTCTTGCTCTTTCCCCTTGTTCTTTCCGTGTTGAAGATCTAGCTTATTAGGTTGAATCTGTGGCTGTGGCGTTGGTTTTTTCACTTCTACCTGTTTCCGTAAATAGTCCACTAGATCAACTGCTAGTTTTCTATCTTGCGGATCTGGTGACTGTGATAGAGCTTTAGTAATTTCCTTGTAATGCGTCAATGCTTCTTTTTCTTGCTGTTTAGCTTTCTGGACACGTTCTGGACTTGCCTTATTTTTACCATATCGCTTAAACGATTTGCCCTGCTCTTTCATTTGTTTAACTGACTGCTTATCACTTCTATTTTTTTGAAGCCTAGCTATACGTTTTGTCGCATTCGCTTCAATCCCTCTGGATCTTAATTTTTCAGCAAAACTTTCTCGCCATTCCTGAAGATCAGCCTTCCTGATATTTAACCGATCACCTTTTTCAGAAACAGCTTTAACAACAACATGCACATGCGGGTTTTCACTTGGATCTTTTGAAGGGTCATTGGTAAAGGTATGCTGCACCATCATATATTTATGGTCTTTAAAATGTTCCTCTGCAAATTCTTTTGCAGCATCATAAACGCCTTTTTCATCCGTACCTTTCGGCATAGATAACACAATATTAAAAGCCTGCTTATATTTAGATTCTTCATCAGAAATAGGTGTACCTGACATTTGCCAATCTTCAGCAGTATCTTCTATATCATCCTTACCATTAACTTTATTTCCGTCCTGATCAATTCCCTCTAATTGCCCATTCCGTGTGATATATCCCATGTGGGCTTTCACCTTCCCCATAGAATTACCTCCACCAGTAACCTTGACCATTACTTCAGGGGTCTTTTTACTGATTCTATTTAAAGTTGCCTTAACGCTATTTGGAGATGATTTAGGGGCTGATTTAGCTGAATGGCCAGATCCATTTTTAGGCTTAGACAGATCATTTAAAAAAGTATCTAAACTTTGGGTCTGATTAACACGCTTAACTTTAGATCCGTTAAGTAGCTGCTCACCATGAGCAAGCAAAGTGCTTTGCACTTCTCTGGTAGTCTTACTGCTTCCGTTAGCCATTATTCCCACCTCTTTTTATTGCGCTCTAATAGAGTGAAAACATGCCTAACTTGAGCTTTTACTAGCTGATGTACTCGCTCGACAAATTCTCTATCGTAAGATTCATAAATACCCTGATTCATATTCTTAGCCATTTGGTTTAGGTTTCTACCAATCGCCAAAAGCTGACTATTTGATTCGCCAAGTTTAAGAGCTTCTTCCTGGCTAAAGAATATTGAATCTTTTGTGACATTAGCTGTTAAAACCGAAATGATATATTGATTCGGTTTCATGCCGATCTGTGCTGCTTTCTCATTAATGGCTTTCATCAAACTTGGTTTAAGCCGTAATTCTTTGCGTGATGTTTTTTCAAATACATCTATAACGTCTTGCGTTTTTTCTATTTCAGATAACTTTTCCTTGATCATTTTTTTGATCAAGTCGTCTGGATCTACTTCTTCAAACTTAGCTAACTGATAGATTTTTTCGGTTAAGTCCTTTTCCAGATTCAAGGAAAAATCTTGTCCTGAAAAGTTAGGATCATTCTCTTTTTGATAAGAAAGTTCTAACGCTTTTTGGAAAGGTGCGCCTTTCTTAATTCCCTGTTTTTCACACTTTGCTTCCCACCAATCAAGCACTGCCCGATCAACTCTGAAAAAGATTTTATTGTCTTTAGTCATGATTAATTCCATAAGCAAAGTAATATTTTGCTTATCCCATTCTATCAACTGGGTGACAAAATGGCAATTTTAACGGCTACTGCCTATCCTGCCCTAGATTATATATCTTCTTTTTTTCCCTCTTTTCTCCTTAGTCATGACTAAGGGTAATCAAGCTAGGTGGTCGGGAAAACCCGCCCAAAAAAAGACCTTGCATTAGCAAGGTCTTTTTCCATTGGTAGGTTTAGGCTTCTTGTAAATACTCGATTTCAAGGCTGCTGCAATCTACGGATACCTCTGTTCCATCTTCGTATTTGATCCATGCAAAACCCAAAGAAGAAGGCTTTTTATTAAGCATCAGGTTCGCTTGTCTGCCGTCATGAATAACAACTAAAAGCGGTTTTTTGATTTTGTCTGGATCTTCTTCTTTAGCTTCTGGCTGCTCTTTCTGGTTCGATTGATCCATCAGTTTTTTAACTTCAAGTTCTTCAGTCGCTTCAGCTTGATCATTCCCATTAAAATTGAAAGATTCATTATCATCAATAATAGCGGTTTGCTCTTGGCTTTCTTGCGCCTGTGGTTCTGATTCTGGATCTGCTTCAGTCGCTTCAGCTTGCTTAGGTTCTTTTAACTTTTTAGATAGAGCCTGTACTTTCGATCTGATAATGTCTTGACCATTCTCTAAAGATTCATCCACCCAAGCGTTTACTTCTTCAGGGAATGATTCCCAAAGTTTGCGTAAGTCATACAAAGTCTTTGGAGATTTAAAACCTGCATCATAAGCCTTAGATAAGCACTCTGGCATATCCACTAAAGCTAGGTGAGTAGAAATAAAAACAGGATCTTCATTTAACTTTTTAGCGATTACGTTTTTCTTCTCGCCTTGCTTAATTTTCTTTTGGATGAAAAGTGCAAGCTCAATAGGTGAATGGTTAAGGCGTTCTTTATTCTCCGGTGGTGTTTCAAAAAGTATGCTGGCATTAAACGAATCCATTATTGATATAAAAGAACACTAAATCAAAGGCTTTGAAATGATTTTCAAGCTTTTTGGAGAAGTTGCAGCTTCTCCTAAAGCCTCG
>NZ_VOYM01000115.1:0-6585 GCF_013420285.1 Acinetobacter sp. YH01019 | reverse complement strand
CGTGGTTTTAGAAGAAGTTGTAATTTCTCCAAAAAGCTTGAAAACCATTTTAAAGCCTTCGACTTAACCTTCTTTTACATCAATAATGGCTTCATTTAATGTCAGCATACTTTTTAAAACACCACCATTTATTAAGGTGCTGTAAGAAGTTATATGAGTCAAATTAAATATTAATCTACTTAGGCTATTTTATTCATCTTCAAATTCAGCTCATCCTTTCATTCAGTTAAATTAAAGCATCTCACCAAACTATAGATACAAAAAAGCATCCCGAAGGATGCTTTGAGAGTTTATAGACCATTTCAAACTTTAAGATTTAAACCTATTAGCTGAAAAAGGTGCCGCTAAACTAAATATTTAAAATAGTTGTAGTTTGGATGACTCTCTACAAACACATAGTTTTGCTTTTGATAAAAACTTGCTGCGGATTTGGTATCTGTATTTAGACACAGTGCTGAAAAATGTTTTTTTGCACCCTTTTCAAGTTCGATGAGCAATTGCTTCCCCACACCATGTTGACGGTACTGCGGATGCACATAAAAACGGCGCACACGACCAATACGTTCTTCAATACCAGTATCACCCCATTGTTGATTCAAGCCGCCACAAGCAATTAGTTTATCGCCATCATAAGCCAATAAAAGCTGTTCACCAGTTTGATCAAAACGGTTTTTACCACTACGAAATTCTTCGATTAAACGGTGTATAAACACATAGCCTTCATGCTGCGCTAAAGCAGCAATATTTTCAATTTGAGCTGGCAACTGGTCAGCTTGGCGAATAGTTATTTCCATATATCCACACTTTTTAATCAATTTATCTATTTATATCAACAGCAAAATTCAACTTACTGCACTTAAACCCTGTAGCTCTATAAGATTAAAAAAATAGCTTTTATACAATAGCAAAGCTGATTAAAACGGCAACAATTTAAAAAAAATATTCAAAAAAATGATCAATATGAGTGAAATATATACACACTTGTCTTCTAATTGAATTTTCTTCAACAAACTACAGCAATCCTGAGCAATCGTGTAAACTTAACACTTTCATTTTTTGATGTGATTGAACAACATGGCAACAGTTGACCTTTTTGCAATTGGTAACGCACTTATTGACCAGGAATTCAAAGTCTCCGATGACTTCCTAACTCAACAAAATCTGCAAAAAGGCACCATGCAATTGACTGATGGTGATACTCAGGCAGCTTTATATAACAACCTTCAAGCGACTCAGGAATATAAAGGTCAAGCTTCAGGTGGTTCTGCTGCCAATACAACTGTAGCTTTCAGTGCCTTAGGTGGTTCTGCATTTTATGCATGCCGTGTAGGTAATGATGATCTTAGTCAAATTTACTTAGAGGGTTTAAACCAAGCTGGCATTCAAACTGCAACCCAATCAATCAGTGAAGGTGTGACCGGTACATGTATGGTACTTGTCAGCCCTGACTCTGAGCGCACAATGCATACCTATCTTGGTATTACTGCTGAATTGACTGATGCTCAAATTGACTTTAGCACATTAAATACTGCGAAATGGTTATATATTGAAGGCTATCTCTCAACCTCTGACACAGCTCGCCAAGCAGTCAAACAAGCCCGCAAAATAGCGAAAGCTAATGGTGTGCAAATTGCCTTAACACTCTCCGATCCAGCGATGGTGCAATATGCACGTCAAGGCTTAGATGAATTACTCGATGATGGCGTTGACCTTTTGTTCTGCAATGAACAAGAAGCACTCATGTACACTGAAACTGATGATTTAGAATCTGCACTTGCTAAATTGCAAACACTAAGTAAACACATTGTCATTACATTGAGTGCCAAAGGTGCTTTAATTCATAACGAATCAGCGACATTTACCGTGCCTGGTCGTAAAGTGACTGCTGTTGATGCCAATGGTGCGGGTGATGCTTTTGCAGGCGCTTTCTTATATGCACTTAATGCAGGCCATGATTATAAAACTGCTGCACAACTTGCTATTTTAATTTCAAGTGAAGTTGTTTCTCAATTTGGTCCTCGCTTAGACGTTGAAGACTATGCTGCCCTATTACAGTCATTTCAAAAGGAATGTGCTTAATGTTTAAAATCTGTATGACAGATGACGTGCCTGAACGTGAAGCACGCTCTTTTGAAACACCAGATGGCGATACCATTTTCATCACTCAACGTGATGGTATGTTTTACGCTTACCAGAATTTATGTCCGCACTTACAAGTCGAATTAGAGTTTTTAGAAAACCAGTTTCTAGACCGTGACCAAGAGTTCATTGAATGCTCAACACATGGTGCTCTATTCACTGTAGAAACAGGCGAATGTATTTCTGGCCCTTGCCAAGGTCAAGCGCTTGAAAAAGTAAGTATTAACGTGCATTCTGATGGTGGAATTTACCTCACAGAAGAATAACCTTTGGAACTTCGCCATGTCCGCATTTATCACAGATAGCAACTTAATTATTTTTCATTTAAGTTTATTGGCTGTGCTTTTGTTGGGCATGGTGGAAACCATTGGCTATTACATTAATTTTAGACCGACACAATTAATAAAGCGCATATTTCCACAGCGTTTACATGAATTAGCATTGCTCAATGTAAAATTGTCTAAATCTTTGATTTTATTTTTCTTGTTAATGAATTTTAGTTTTGCAGGCTATGTGTTGCAATTTTGCATTCATGCACAAGAAGGACACTTTGTACCTTCATATTATTTATTCCTTCCCGCACTGATTATCGCAATTTTTTTTACTGTTTTTATGATTCATTGCTTAGATCAAGTCGTCCCACCAAAATATAAAAAACATTCAGTCAATTTACTCGGTCGTTTAGCGACGATTTCAAGTGGTAATGCTCGACCCGGCTTTTCTGCTCAAGCACGTGTACGAGATGAATTTGGTCAACTGCATTATGTACAAGTTGAACCTGAATTTGGTGAACTCGAATTTCAATCTCAAATTATTTTAATTAGGCAAAAAAAATCACATTATGTCGGCAAAAAAATCTGCTTATCCAACCGACTCTTCAACCCTTCTTGAGCTTTAAAGTACACATCCAATTATGAATGTTTTTTAACACCAAAAAAAAGCCAGTCTAAACTGGCTTTTTACATTAAATCAGTCTTAACGTTTTAAGAAACCTGAAACCATATTGAGTACTTGTTGAATATCATCATTGGCTTCATTTTGATTTGTTTGACCCGCTTGCGGTGTTAATGAATCAATAATTTGTGGTAATACAGTTGAGATTGCACTATAGACATCTTGCTTTGGTGTTTGAGTTTCCTGCGCCACTTGTTCAATTTCAGCATCATCAAATAAATTTTGTACTTGCTGGGTGTTTACTACGGCATTCTCGCCCGGTCCTGTAGACACCCAATCATCCACTTGACTGGTTAGACCTTGTCCACGCAATTTATCCAATGCACCTTGTAAACCACCTTGTTTTTGGATCCATGCTAAAACCAAAGGCAATACTGCAATTAAAATTGTAGATGCACCACCGCCTGAAGTCCGTTGTTGTGGTTGCGCTGCACCACCCAACTGACCCAGTACAGAACCTAGAATACCACCCAAGCCACCTGCCTGATTTTGAGCATTGGTTTGTGTGTTTTGAGTATTTGCATTATTACCTAATTGGCCCAATACAGAACCTAAAATACCGCCTAAGCCACCTTGTTGGTTTTGAGCACCTGCTCCACCCAACGCTTGCTTTGCTAAAATTTCCACAATGCTATTTAAATTTGTCATTTTATTATTCCTAGATAAGCCTCGTTACAGCATACGTGGGAAAAGACAATTCAATAAGTGCAGTTTGTTATTTTTTGCAAAGATTAGACAACTAAATCATTGTTACCAACGGAATTTATTCCAATTTTCTGGGTTCGCCCAAAACTTAGAGTTAAACCAATCTGGGATATGTTTATAGGTTAAAATATTAAATTGCCACAATGCAAAGTCACTATCATGAGTGGTCTTATCAATTAACTGAGTAAAGCCAAGTGCACGCAATAATTGTTCATCTTGTAATGTACTCACCACCACGATTCGTTTTGCCAGCAAGTCCCGTAGTTTGACCAACATCTGAGATTTTTGCTGCTCATCTAAGCCTCGCATCATTTCGCTATCCAAAATCACAAAGCCAAGATCAAATCGCTGGGTAAAAGGCAGACTTAAAAACTCAGTTACGTTAAAATGATGCCATAGAATTGGATGAAATTGATTGTATTGTTCAAGATTTTGACCAATACAGATTGCGGTTGAAATAGGCTGCTCTTTCGACAAATCGTCTAGCATAGAAGTGATGACATTTTGTTCAGCCATTTGCCGCATCCTTATTATTGAAGAGAGAATTCGTATGGAACTACAAGGCATTTGCCATAAAATGCATGCAGGTCTTAAGGACCTTAGTGTAACTGATCAACATACACACAAGGCAAATGTTGAGTATAAATTTATTCTAGATCGTTCAGAAGTTGACCTACCATTTAATTTAGGTCAAGAAATTGAGATCGAAGCGACTGGAAATATTTACTGCGTTTCTTGCGGAGCAAAAACGCCAAAATCATATTCACAAGGTCATTGCTTTAAATGCATGAAAACCAAAGCCTCTTGTGATATGTGCATTATGAAGCCTGAAACTTGCCATTATCATTTAGGCACATGCCGTGAAGACGATTTTGCACATGAAGTTTGCTTCCAACCGCATATCGTCTATTTAGCAAATTCGAGTGCCTTGAAAGTGGGTATTACCCGTCTTGGACAAATGCCAACGCGTTGGTTAGATCAAGGCGCTACACAAGCTCTACCCATTATGAAAGTTGGTTCTCGCCGTCTTTCAGGACAGCTTGAAGTCATGTTTGGTACACAGGTTGCCGATAAAACAGATTGGCGTAAATTACTTAAAGGCGAAGCTGATCCTATTAACCTAATTGAAATCCGTGATCAATTGGTTGAAGAGTTTGCACCCAAAATTCAAACCATTCGTGATGAATTCAGTCAAAAGCTCGAATTCAATGAAACGGTTGAATTACTTGAAGATGAATTGCCTCGTCAATTTATTTATCCTGTGGACGAATATCCTGAAAAGATCAAATCACATAATTTGGATAAGACTCCGATTATTCGTGGAAAATTACAAGGCATTAAAGGTCAGTATTTAATTCTAGATACCGGTGTAATCAATATACGTAAATACACGGGTTACGAGATTAAGGTACGTACATAATCTATTAAATCTTCTAATAAGCAAAATAAAAGCGAGAAATATCTCGCTTTTATTTTTAGATTGTACTGCTCAATAGACGGTTATTTCACTTTTGATAAAAACATCAAATAAGGCTGTACCACCAACTGCTCTGCTTCAAGTATCGGCATATGTCCAACACCATTCAATATCAAAGGTTGTTCAGCATTTTTAAATAGTGCTTTTAACTCATTAGCCACATCCACATTAATAATTTTATCTTGCTTTCCCCACACGATAAACACAGGTACATCAATGCCTCTAACCAATAAAGCGAATGCGTCTGGAGTATAATATTTAGACATCGCAACCAATTGATCAACCATTTTTGTTGTATTTTTCGATTGGTTGATCATGAGCTTTTCCTGTCCAGTTTTAATTTCCTGCGGAATAAAAGGTGGACTTTGCATTGCTAGGCTCATTAGTCGATCAAAATCACCTGTTTTACGCACAACTAAATCATTAAGCTTCGTTGTATCCTTTAAGTAAATCGTATTTGCAGTTTTAAATACACCCGCTGTATCGACAAGCATCAATGATCTCACCTCTAATGGATACTGTGCTGTATAGAGCATAGCAACTGCACCACCCATTGAGTGACCGGCCACATGCAAGTTTGGATTCAGCTGAGCAGCATCAATAAACCGTCTTAACTTTTCTGTTTGGTTCGGTATAGATAGGTCAAACTGATCTGTAACAATCGTTTCCCCATGCGCGGGCAAATCAGGAATAACAACATGATAATTCGGTGTTAAGTAACGGGCTACACGGTTCCAGTTATCACGTGTACCTGACAAACCATGTAACAGTAGTATTGTTGGCTTCCGCGGATCTCCACCCTCGCTATACGCCCACTCAATATCGTTATTTTTTACTTTCTTACTCGTTAATCCAGCCCATGTTCTTTCTTGTTGCAATACACTTTGAAAATTTATTTCGGCAGAAAAAGTACACATGCTAAACATCGTAAGCAGTAATCCTATGATTACTTTAAAGGAAGAATAGGAAATTAAAGCTTTTCTGTAATCGATAAAATTTTTAAGATTCAAACGGGTTAAGTGATCCATCACATTTATCCTTTATTGCTATTACATTATTTTTATACGTAATTTTCAGTTTTAACTTTTAATCTAACTGATTTAACCCATCTTGGCATTTGCACACTCGCTAAAATAAATTTCTTAATTGAGCAATTTAGCCAAAAAAAACCAGCCCGAAGGCTTAATGCCAGTCAGTTAAGCAAAAAAAGTTAAAATGCTGTAAAAAGAGCGTATGTAAATACGCTCTTTTTTTATGAATTTATCTCAGAATCTAGATTTAACATTAAAACAAACCCTACCTTCACTTTC